>JANORI010000886.1:0-22082 GCA_031415235.1 Acidobacteriota bacterium
ACGATGCCCCAGCCCACGGTGCGCCAGTTCACGGCCCGCAGATCGGTGGACGCGAGCGCGCTGGCGACCCGGTCGATCACGCCGCGGGCGTGTCGGTACGGGCCGCGGTGGGCGCCACGGTGCGCGCGGGCGATCCGGTGCTGGAACTGCACTACAACGCGGGCGCGCACCTCGACGACGCGCGCGCGTCGGCGGCACGCGCCATCACGATCGGCGATGATGTGCCGCGGGCACGACGGGTGCTGGCCTGGGTGCACCGCGACGGGGAGGCGCTGGAACCATGACGGTATCCAAGACCGATCGACCTCTGCGCCTCGCGGCGGCTGCCGTCGCGATGGGCGCTCCGGCGCTGGCGTGGGTGCTGGCAGACGTGGTCGGCGTGCGCGGGCAGGCGGCCGCTGGCGCGTTGTGTTTCGTGGCCATCTGCGCGCTCGCGTCCACCGATCTGCGGGCCGTGAACTGGCGCACCGTGGGCTGGGGCATCGTGATCCAGCTGGGGCTCGCGTTCCTGATCCTCAAGTTCGAGGTGGGCGGCGTGCGGCCGGGCTACGCGTTCTTCGCGGCCGTGGCCGACGTCGTGAAGCGCTTTCTCGAGTTCACGAACGCGGGCTCGCTGTTCGTGTTCGGCGGGCTGGCCGATGCCGAGGTGCTTGGGAAGGCGCTCGGCCCGGCCAACGGCTTCGTGTTCGCGTTCACTGCGCTGCCGACGATCATCTTCATCTCGTCGTTCTTCACCGTGCTCTACTACTTCGGCGTGCTGCAGTTTGTCGTGTGGCTGATGGCGCGTGTGATGATGTACGCGATGCGCACGAGCGGCGCTGAGACGCTCGCGGCGGCCGCCAACGTCTTCATGGGGCAGACCGAAGCGCCGATCATCGTCAAGCCGTACGTGCCGACGATGACCAACTCGGAGCTGCTCGCGATGATGGTGGGCGGCATGGCCACGATCTCAGGCGGCGTGATGGCGGTGTACATCGGGTTGGGCGCCGACCCCATCGCGATCCTGACGACGAGCGTGATGGCGGCGCCGTGCGGGCTCTATCTGTCGAAACTGCTGATGCCGGAGACGGAACAGCCGGACACCGGCGGGAAGATCTCGCTCACGGTGGAACGGCAGCATGTCAACGTCATCGACGCCGCCGCGGCCGGCGCGTCCGACGGCCTCACGCTGGCGCTCAACGTAGCGGCCATGCTCATCGCGTTCCTGGCGTTCATCGCGCTGCTCGATGCGCTGCTCGGATGGGCGTGGACGGGGCTCACCCTGGCGCGCGTGTTCTCGGCGCTCTTTGCGCCCGTGGCGTTCCTGATGGGCGTGGCGCCGGGAGACATTGGCCCGATGGCCGATCTGCTCGGCACCAAACTCGTGGCCAACGAGTTCGTGGCGTTCGTCAAGCTCACGAGCGAGTACAAGACGGTGCTGAGCGACCGCGGCTTCGTTCTGGCCACCTACGCGCTGACGGGATTCGCGAATCTCGGGTCGATCGGCATTCAGCTGGGCGGCATTGGGGCGATGGCGCCCAGCCGGCGGGGCGATTTGGCCCGTTTGGGGGGACGCGCGCTGCTGGCCGGGTTCCTGGCCACGCTCGTGAACGCGTGCGTGGCGTCGATGCTGCTCTAGCGAGGACGTCCAGATGTCCGAGTACACCGACAACATCACCCAGGCCGCCGACGCCCTTCGGGACCGCGGCGTGACCGGCGCGGACGTGGCGATCGTGCTCGGCTCGGGGCTGGGCGCGTTTGCCGACCGTGTCGGCGCCGCCGTCCGGGTGCCGTACGCCGAGATCCCGCACTGGCCCGCAGCCCAGGTTGTGGGCCACGCGAGCGTGCTCGTGCACGGCGTCGTCTGCGGCCGTCGGGTGATCGCCCTGGCCGGCCGCGCGCATTTCTACGAGGGGCACCCGCTCACCGATGTCACCTTTGCGATGCGCGTGATGGGGGCGCTAGGTGTGCCGCGCGTGCTGCTCACAAACGCCGCCGGCGGCATCAACACCCGCTTTGCGACCGGCGCCCTGATGATCATCGAGGACCACATCAACCTGCTGGGCAGCAACCCGCTCATCGGGCCGTCGGACCCGGCACTTGGCCCCCGCTTCCCCGACATGACCGAGGTGTATTCGCGGCGCCTTCGGGCGCTGGCGACGACCGTGGCGGCGTCGGCCGGAATTCCTGTGGAGCATGGCGTCTACGTGGCGGTGCATGGGCCGAGCTACGAGACGCCGGCCGAAATTCGCGCGTTCCGCACGCTTGGGGCCGATGCCGTGGGCATGTCCACCGCGCCAGAGGCGATTGTGGCCAGACAGATGGGCCTCGAGGTGCTGGGCATCTCGTGTATCTCGAATCCCGCTGCTGGGGTCGTGGACGCGCCGTTGCACCACGACGACGTCGTCGCCGTGACCACGCGCGTGCGCGGTCAGTTCATCCAGCTGCTGGAGGGCGTCGTTGCCGGGCTCTGACGGGCTCGTCGCCGCTGCCAGAGCCGCTCGCGACCATGCGCGGGCGGAGTACTCGGGCTTCCGCGTCGGGGCGGCACTCGAGTGCGCCGACGGCACGGTCGTCACGGGCTGTAACATCGAGAACGCCACCTACGGGCTGACGGTCTGCGCCGAACGCGTCGCCCTGTTGAAGGCGCTGTCCGAGGGGCGCCGCGCCTTTGTCCGGATTGCCGTCGTGGCCGACACCCAGGTGCCGACGCCGCCGTGCGGCGCGTGCCGGCAGCTGTTGTGGGAGTACGCCGGCGACATCGCGGTGGTGCTTGCGAACCTCGACCGCGAAACCGGCCACTACGGGCTCGCTGCGCTGTTGCCGCTGCCGTTCGATCGGTCGTTGCTCTGAGCCTGAGGCGGAGGTCGCACCCCTCGCCTCTAGAATAGTAGCCATGCTTCCGACCATCGCCTGGGACGGCGACGACATCGTGATGATCGACCAGCGCAAGTTGCCTGGTCGCGAGATCTACGTGCGCTGCAAGTCCGGCACCGAGGTCGCCAGGGCCATCACCACCATGGTGATTCGGGGCGCGCCGGCGATTGGCGTCGCCGCGGCCATGGGCTTGGCCCTGGGCGCCCGTCGCAGTCCGGCCACCGGCACGAAGCAGTTCGCCATCGACTTCCAGCGTCTGGCCGACGTGCTGGCCGCCACCCGGCCCACAGCCGTGAATCTCTTTTGGGCGATCGAACGCATGAAGCTGTCGCTGGCGGCCGGCGTGAGTGCTGGCGAGGGCGTGGACGAGCTGCGCGCGCGGCTGCGTCGCGAGGCCGACGCCGTCCACGACGCCGACGTCGCCAGTTGCAAGGCCATTGGCCGTCACGGCGCTGCGCTCATGCCCGACGACGCGCGCATACTCACGCACTGCAACGCCGGCGCGCTGGCCACCGCCGGCTACGGCACGGCACTCGGCGTCGTGCGCGGCGCGGTCGAGGCGGGCAAGCGCGTGCACGTGTTTGCCGATGAGACGCGGCCGTTCCTGCAGGGCGCGCGCCTCACGGCCTGGGAACTCGTGAAGGAGGGCATCGCCACGACGGTGATCACCGACAACATGACGGCGTCGGTGATGGCGGCCGGGCACGTGAATGTCGTCGTCGTTGGCGCCGACCGAATTGCCGCCAACGGCGACACCGCCAACAAGATCGGCACCTACGGCGTGGCGATCCTGGCGCAGGCGCACGGCATTCCGTTCTACGTCGCCGCGCCCTGGTCCACAATCGACTTGCACACGCCCACCGGCGCCGGCATTCCCATCGAGGAACGCGCTGCCAAGGAAGTGACGCACATGGCCGGCACGCAGGTCACGCCCGACGGGGTGGCGGTGCGGAATCCGGCGTTCGACGTCACGCCGCATCGTTACATTGCGGGTATCGTCACCGAACGCGGCGTCGTGTATCCGCCGTTTGCCCAGCATCTGGCGGCCGGGCCGTGCTGATCCTCGGCATCGAGACGTCGTGTGATGAAACGGCGGCGGCGGTGGTCGAGGCGGCACCCGGCGGGTTGCCGCCGTGGCACGTGCGGTCGAGCGTGATTGCCTCGCAGGTGGCGATTCACCGCGAGTGGGGCGGCGTCGTGCCGGAATTGGCTTCTCGTCAGCACGTGCGCGACATCTGCGGCGTGGTAGAGCAGGCCCTGGTCGAGGCGCGCGTCACCTGGGCCGGTCTCGGCGCCGTCGCCGTCACCGAGGGGCCGGGCCTGGTCGGCTCGCTGCTGGTCGGGGTGTCGTTTGCGAAGGCGGCGGCCTGGGCTCACGGCCTGCCGGTCGTCGCCGTGAACCACATCGCCGGGCACATCGAGTCGCTGTGGCTGGCCCACGGTGAGCTGCCCGTGCCGGCCGTGGTGCTGGTCGTGTCGGGCGGACACACGAGCCTCTATCTCGTGGCCGAACCGGGCGCGTATCGCCTGCTCGGGCGGACGCGCGATGACGCGGCGGGCGAGGCGTACGACAAGGTGGCGAAGTTGCTCGATCTTGGCTATCCCGGCGGGCCCATCATCGACGGTCTCGCCAGCCTCGGCCGCGACGATGCCGTGGACCTGCCGGTGACGCGGCTCACGAGTCCCGACCGAAACGCCCCGGACCGCGACGGGCGTTTCGATTTCAGCTTCAGTGGCGTGAAGACGGCGGTGCTGCGCCACGTGCGGCGGCGACAGGCCGTCCTGGACGTCGCGTCGTTGCCCGAGGCCGAGATTGCTGATGTGTGCGCCAGCTTCCAGCGCACGGTCGTACGCACGTTGATCGCGCGGACGTTCGACGCCGCGCTGGCGCACGGGGCGCGTGCCGTGGGCGTGGCCGGCGGCGTGTCGGCCAACCGCCGGTTGCGCGCGGAGCTCGCCGAGCGAGGTCATTCGCTCGGCCTGCCGGTGTTTGCGCCGCCGGTGGCGCTCTCGACCGACAACGCCGCGATGATTGCCGCCGCCGGCCTGCGTCTCGTCGCGCGCGGCGAGTTCGCCAGCGACCGGCTGAACGCGTCGCCGGCGCTCGTGTTGGCCTGACGCCGATGGCGCGCGAGTATCCCGACGCGCCGGTGGCGGGCGTGGGCAGCGTCGTGATTCGCGACGGCGAGGTACTCCTGGTGCGCCGCGCATACCCTCCGCGCGCAGGAGAGTGGTCACTGCCAGGCGGCCACTTGGAACTCGGTGAGTCTCTGGTCGACGGCGTGCGCCGCGAGGTCCGCGAAGAGACCGGCATCGAGGTGGAGGTCGGTCCGGTCGTGGAGGTGTTCGATCGCGTCCACCACGACGGCGACGGCAGGGTGCGGTACCACTTCGTGATCGTGGACTTCCTGTGCTGGCCCGTGGGCGGCGTGCTCGTCGCGGGCGACGACGCAGCCGATGCGCGCTGGGTCGCCCGTGCGGACCTCGCGGGGCTCGGCGTGAACTCGCATGCCATGGCCGTCATCGGCCATGGCTTTGACGCGCACGAGGCGGCGGAAGGCAGGTAGGATGAACGAGATGCAACTTACCCGCGACGCCGCGTGGCGGCTGCTGACCGAATGGACCGAGGGCGACAGTCTGCGCAAGCACGCCTTGGCGGTGGAAGCCGCGGTGTGCGGCTATGCGCGACGGGCCGGCGCCAGCGAAGAAGAGTGGGCCGTCGTGGCGCTCCTGCACGACTTCGACTACGAGCGCTACCCCACGCTCGGCGACCATCCGAACAAGGGCTGCGAGCACCTGCGGTCGCTCGGCTATCCCGAGTGGGTGATGCGCGCCATCCAGGCACATGCGTGGGAGTTCACGGGCGTCCAACCGGAGTCCCCCCTGGAACGGGCCCTGGTGGCCTGCGACGAGATGGCGGGATTCGTCACCGCCGCTTCGCTCGTGCGCCCCAGCCGGAGCGTGCTCGATCTCGAGGCCGCCTCGGTCATCAAGCGCATGAAGGACAAGGCGTTTGCCCGTGCCGTGCCGCGCGAGCACCTGAAGCGCGGTGCGGAACTGATGGGCCTGCCGCTCGACGAGCACGTGAGCCACGTCATTGCCTTCATGCGCGAGCGCGCCGACGCGCTCGGCCTGCGGGGCACGCTCTGAATCCGCCGGCGGCCACTCGACGCGCGAACGCCACCGCCCGTCTTCTCGTATCTACCAGCGAATGAGCGCCACCGGCCCTATCCCCCTCGGCTCGCCCGCCCCCAACGCTGGCCCCGTCGTCGATTTGCGGGGTGTCAGCGTCGTCTACGGGCGCCAGCTGGCCCTGCGCGATGTGTCGGCCGCGTTTCCTTCGGGCGCCGTGGGGCTGCTCGGTCCAAACGGCGCCGGGAAGAGCACCATGCTCAAGGCGCTGCTCGGCTTCATCGTGCCGACGCAGGGCCGCATGCGGGTGCTTGGGCTCGACGTCACCACCTCGGCTCTCGAGATCCGGTCGCGTATCGGCTACATGCCCGAGACCGATGCGCACATTCCGGGCATGTCGGCCGTGGCGTTTGTGGCTTACTGCGGGCAGCTCGCGGGGCTGCCGGATGCCGACGCGATGCAACGCGCCCACGAGGTGCTCTACTACGTGGGTCTCGGCGAAGCGCGCTATCGCAACGTCGAGACGTATTCGACGGGCATGAAGCAGCGCATCAAGCTGGCCCAGGCACTCGTGCACGATCCCGATCTGCTGTTCCTCGACGAGCCCACCAACGGCATGGACCCGAAGGGCCGTGACGAGATGCTCGTGCTCATTCGCGATCTGGCGCAGAACAAGGGCGTCAACCTGATCGTGTCCTCGCACCTGTTGCCCGACATCGAGTTCACCTGCGACCACGTGGTCGTGATGGACAAGGGCACCGTGGCCGCGCATGGCACTCTCGATGCGGTCAAGGGCCCGCAGATGGAGGTGTTCGAACTACGCGTCAAGGATGATGGTGAACGCATGGTGGCACTGCTGCGGGCGGCCGGATACGAGTGC
This sequence comes from Acidobacteriota bacterium, assembly GCA_031415235.1. Taxonomy (GTDB): domain Bacteria; phylum Acidobacteriota; class Vicinamibacteria; order Vicinamibacterales; family UBA2999; genus CADEFD01. The sequence goes on from JANORI010000886.1 coordinate 6,869, forward strand.
CACGACACCGACGACGACGTGATGCGCGTGTTCGTGCCCGGCGACACGGGTACTGCCGCGATCTTCGGGCTGGCGGCGTCGCATGGCCTGCAGGTGCGCCATCTCCGGCAGAGCGTGCCCACGCTCGAAGACGCGTTTGCCCGCGTGATCGGCGGCAACTGAGATGCCAATCCACGACCAGGGCTACCAGCGCTACGTCGGCTCGCGTGCCCGCACGGGCAGGGCGTGGCAGGTGATTGCCATAGCCGGCATCCGCACCGTGCTGGCGGAGCGCAAGTTTCTCGGTCTCCTGCTGCTCTCGTGGGTGCCGTTCCTGGTGCGAGCCGTGCAGGTCTACATCGCGGCCAACTTTCAGCAGGCCTCGTTCCTGGCGCCCAAGGGCGAGACGTTCCGCGAGTTCCTCGAAACGCAGAGCATCTTCGTGTTCTTCATCACCATCTACGTGGGCTCCGGACTGATTGCGGCCGACCGCCGTGCCAATGCCTTGCAGCTCTACCTGGCCAAGCCGCTCAGCCGGTGGGAATACGTGGCGGGGAAGGCCGCGGTCCTCTTCGTCTTTCTCGTGTTCGTGACCTTTGCGCCGGCCGTGATGCTGCTGCTCGTGCAGATCGGTTTTGCCGGCAGCCTGGCCTTCGTGCGCCAGAACCTGTATCTCGTGCCCGCCATCACGCTGTATTCGCTGGCGCAGGTGCTGCTCGCGTCGAGCACCATGCTCGCCCTGTCGTCGCTGTCGAAGAGCAGCCGGTTCGTCGGCGTGATGTATGCGGGGCTCATCTTCTTCACGGCGGCTCTCTTCAACGCCGTGCGCGGCGTCACCGGGCAGACATGGCTGGCGTTCCTGTCTCCGAGTGACGTGCTCGAGCAGCTCGGCGACGCGATCTTCCGGCTGCCGCCACGGTTCGACATGCCGGTGTGGCTGGCGGTGGCGGTCGTGCTCGCGCTCATCGGCGGTTCGGCGTGGGTTCTGGAGCGACGCGTGCGCGCGGTCGAGGTGGTGAGCTGATGGCGAACGACCCCACGTCGGCCGCAGCGTCCACGGCCATCGTGCAGGCCGACCACCTGTCGAAATGGTACGGACAGGTCAGCGGCCTGAACGACGTCACGGTGTCGATTCCGCCGGGCATCACGGGCCTGCTCGGGCCAAACGGTGCCGGCAAGTCGACCTTCATGAAGCTCATGACGGGGCAGCTCGAACCGAGCCAGGGCTCGATCCGCGTCCTCGGCCACTCGCTGTGGGATAGCCCCGACGCGTTTTCCCGAATCGGCTTCTGTCCCGAACAGGACGCGTTCTACGACCGGATGACCGGTCTTGAATGGGTCACCGCGCTCGTGCGGCTGAACGGCTTCGGCGACGGCGAGTCGCGCGACGCCGCGAGCCGCGCCATCGAGATGGTGGACCTGACCGACGCGGCCGGCAAGAAGATCGGCGCCTACAGCAAGGGCATGCGGCAGCGTATCAAGCTGGCGCAGGCGCTCGTGCACGACCCCGATATCCTCATTCTCGACGAGCCGCTCACCGGGATGGACCCGCTGCAGCGGCGCAAGACCATCCGTCTCGTGAAGGACTGGGCCCGCCGGGGCCGGCACGTCATTGTCTCGAGCCACATCCTGCACGAGATCGAGGCGATGACGTCGAACATCCTGCTCATCACCAACGGCCGCATCCTGGCCGAGGGCAACGTGCACCAGATTCGTGACCTCATCGATACGCATCCGCACACGGTGCACATCCGCGCGGCCCAACCACGGGCGCTGGCCGAGCATCTGCTCAAGGATGAGGGCGTGACCCGGCTATCGTTCGAAGAGGGCGCGCTCGTCGTCGAGACGCGCCAGCCAGACGCCTTCTACCGGCAGCTCACGGCGCTGGCCGCCTCGGGCGAGGCCGGCGCGATCGCGGAAGTGACCTCGCCCGACGACAACCTGCAGGCCGTCTTCAAGTATCTGGTGCGCCCATGAGCACGTCCGACGCCCCGCGTCCCGCGCCACCCTCGATGTTCGAAGCCGCGCGCCGGGTGTTCGAGCTGTCGTTTGGCCAGATGCTGTGGTCGCGCCGCACGATCTTCATGGCGCTGGTCGTGGGCGGTCCCGTGTTGCTGGCGCTCATCTTTCGTGTGGTGGAGTTGCTCGGCATGCCGGCCATGCGCGTGAACGGCGTGCGCGTAGCCGGGTCGAGCATCTTCGGCGTCATGATCTGGATGCTCTACGTGCGCTTCATCGTGCCCGTGCTCGGCGTGTTCTATGGCACGGCGCTCATGGCCGACGAGGTCGAGGACAAGACCATCACGTACCTGTTCACGCGGCCGATTCCTCGGGGTGCCGTGCTGCTCGGCAAGTACCTGGCTTACCTGGCGTGCACGTCACTCGTGGTCCTGCCGTCGGTGATGCTGACCTACTTTCTGGTGGTGCCGTTTGGTCAGGTGCCCGGAACCTTCGTGTCGGTGGTGCTCGATCTGGGCATCCTGGGCCTTGGCCTGGCGGTGTACGGCGCCCTGTTCGCGTTTGTGGGCGCCCGGCTCAAGCGTCCAATCGTCAGTGGCCTGCTCTTTACTTTCGGATGGGAGCAACTGGCTTTGGCCCTCCCGGGGTATCTGCGGCAATTCACGGTGGCGCACTACCTGCAAGCGCTCGTGCCTCACGCCATGCCGAGCGACGGCGCCCTGAGCGTGATTCAGGGGCTGTTCCGGCAGACGCCAGGGGCCGGGGTGGCCCTGGCCTGGCTCGCCGCCTTCCTGGTCGGGTTTCTCTGGCTCGCCGTGCGCACGGTGAGCCGCCGGGAGTACGTGCTCGAACAATAGACAACGGGTGCCGGCGCCCGGGCGAACTTCATGCCAGGGGCGTCCGTCTAATCCAGCAGGGAGACACACCACATGACCTCGAAGACGCGCTATTTCGTGCTCACCGCCTTCGGTATCCTGGCCCTCGGCCTCACGACCGGCCTGGTGGCGTCCCTGGCGGGCCTGCCAGTGGCGTTCTCCCGGGCGGCTGGTCCAGACGATCTCAGCTACGTCCCCGCCGAGGCGGTCGCCGTGGCCTATGCCAACGTGCAGGAAGTGATGGCGTCGGAACTGCGGCAGCGCCTCCGCAAACTCGAGCCCGACACCGCGGACCGCGACGAGTTCGAGGCGAAGACCGGCGTCAACATCGAACGCGACATCGACACGGTGGTGGCAGCGATGTTGTTGGGCGCTGAGGCGGGCAACGACGACTCGCGGCCGCTCGTTTTGGCGCGCGGCCGGTTTGACCAGGTGCGGATCGAAGGGCTGGCGCGCGAGCACGGCGCCGCCATCGAGGACTATCAGGGCGTGCGCATGATTGCGCACACCGGCGACAAGCAGACGATGGCCCTCGGTTTCATCGAACCTGGGGCGTTGGCTCTGGGCAGCGCCGCGGCCGTGCGCGGCGCCATCGACGCCAAGCGCAGCGGCCGGAGTGTGCTCTCGAATACTGAACTGATGCGTCTGGTTGGTGACCTGAACGCGAGCAACGCGTGGGTGGTCGGGCGCTTCGACGCCATGGCCGGGAAGGCCGGCCTTCCCGGAGAACTGCAGCTCAAGGTGCCGGCGCTGTCGTGGTTCTCTGCGGCGGGTCATCTGAACGGCGGCATTACCGGCACGTTCAAGGCCGAGGCGAAAGACGACGAGGCCGCGGCGAACCTTCGCGACATGCTCCGCGGCGTGGTGGCGATGGCGAAGCTGCAAGCCGGCGACAAACCAGGCATGAAGGCGATGGTCGACTCGTTGCAGCTGGGCGGTGAAGGAAAGACCGTGGCGGTGGGTTTCTCGGTGCCCGCCGAGATGTTCGATACGCTCGAGGCGATGAAGCCGCGCGCGAAGGGCGAGCGGGCGCCGGCCGACGCTCGCTAGGCAGGTGTCACGTCAGACCTGCCCTGCGCGCTGCAGGCGCAGCGCCTCGATGAACGCGGCCACGACCTGGGTGACCGGTTCCGACAGGTCGACGAACTCGATGCCCGTGTGGTAGCTGACCCGGTCAAGGCCCACGGTGCTGATGTGCGAATGCACGACGCGGGCCTTGACGACGACGGATCGATCGCCGAGGGCGAGCCGGAAGTCGTGCAGCGAGTCGAGTTGCAGCGGCACTCCGATTTCGACGAGCGCGCCACCGCCACTCAGCTGCCGAATCGACATCGAGTGGTAGATCTTCACCTCGCCTGACACCGGATCCGGCAGGTCGTGGCGCACATGAGCGCGCTTCATGTCGTCCGTCATTTTGGCGTTTGACTATAGCATCAATGACGCGCGAGCCGATTCGCGGAACGGCCGCCGATGCGGCGACGCGGCGCGATGTCGTCGACGCCCGGAAGCGCCTGTCCTTCTGACTCGGTCGTGTAGGTGAGCACCGGCAACCGGCGCGTCGCCGGGTCGCACTGCAGCATGCTGAGGAACGCAAACGACGCGGTGTCTTCGATCCTGAGGCAGACAACCAGCAAGTCGGGCGCGTCGTCGAGGATGCAGCCATACGGCTCTTCGTCGAGCCCTACGAACTCCACTTCGTAAGCGCCCGGGGGCAGCAGGGGCTCCACCCGCGGCAGGACGTGTGGACCGCCACCCACCACCATCACCCGTAGTCGTCGCAGTGCCTCTGGGGTCGTTGCTGACATCGTTGGTTCCTGCCTTCTCTGTATCAAGAACCGGGCCAACCCGGTTATCGGCGGCATCAGCGAAAAATCCAGTAAATCAGCAGGTACGCGCGCCTGACCCCAGTGGGTATTGCGCTGAAGAGACACTCTGCGTCACGCCACGTGGCACACGATGCGTACCGCTCACACGCCGCACCACCGCCGCCTCTGCGCCGCCTGGCGAGTCGGCCTCGACGTGACTTCCTGCATCGCCAGGGGTCGTCAACGCGTGCAATAGTGCGAGAATCAGAGGACGGGAGCGTCATGGCGATCACGACAGTCGGCGTGTTGGGGTGTGGGCTGATGGGCGGGGGCGTGGCGCAGGTGTCGGCCGCCGCCGGGTTCCGCACCATCGTGCTCGAGGTGAGCGACGAGGCGCTGACCAAGGGCTTCGCGCGCATCGAGAAATTCCTCGACGGCGGTGTGGCCAAAGGCAAGATGACGGCTGCCGACAAGGCCGCGATTCTCGGGCGTCTCACGGGCACGACCGCGTACGCTGGACTGGCCGCGTGTGACCTCGTGATCGAGGCCGTCGTGGAGAACGTCGAGGCCAAGCGCCAGGCGTACTCCCAGGTCGAGGCCGTGGTGGGCGACCACTGCGTGATGGCGACCAACACCTCGTCGCTCTGCGTAACCGAACTGGCCGCGGCCACAAGGCGTCCTGACCGCTTCGGCGGACTGCACTTCTTCAACCCGGTGCCGCTCATGAAGCTCGTCGAGGTGATCCGCGCGCTGTCGACCAGCCAGGACACCTTCGACCTGCTCTTCGGTTTCGCGACCGCCATCGGTAAGGAACCCGTGACCGCGCCCGACCGCGGCGGCTTCATCGTGAACCGTCTGCTCGTGCCCTACCTGCTCGACGCCATCCGCTGCCTCGAGGGCGGCGTCGGCTCGGTGGAGGACATCGATAAGAGCATGACGCTCGGCTGCGGCCATCCGATGGGGCCGTTCACGCTGCTCGACTTCGTCGGCCTCGACACCATCTACTTCATTGCCAACATCATGTTCGACGAGTTCCGTGAAGCCCGCTTCGCGCCGCCGCCCCTGCTCAAGCGGATGGTGCTGGCCGGATATCTCGGCAAGAAGAGCGGACGCGGCTTCTACACGTACTAGCGTGGGACCGTGCGCCAGCGGCCTGCCGGTTGCGCCTTCCGGCGCGGCTGTCTATTTCAGCGCCGCCAACAGTTGGCGTGCCTGAGTCTTGAAGCGCGTGTCTTCGGGCGTCCAGTCAGGATCGGCCGGCGCCGCGATGGCCGTCTGCAGCGTCGTGCGTGCTTCGGCCGTCTTCCCGAGTTCTGTGAGCGTTTCTGCCAGGAAGATCAGCGAGATGATGCTGTCGGGCTTGTAGTCCAGTGCCTTGCGCAGGTGGACTTCGGACTTCTTCAGATCGCCTCCAAGCAGCGTCAAACCTGCAAGGTAAGATATGCACATGCACGATCTGGTGACCCGGCTGCTCGAGGCGCTCGGCGAAGACCCGGCGCGCGAGGGTCTTGCGCGGACGCCGGCCCGGGTGGCGCGGTCGCTCGAATACCTGACGAGCGGGTATCGCACCGACGCAGACAAGGTGATCAACGGGGCACTCTTCTCCGTGGATTACAACGAGATGGTGATCGTGCGCGACATCGACTACTACAGTCTATGCGAGCATCATCTGCTGCCGTTCTTCGGCAAGTGCCATGTCGCCTACATTCCCAACGGCAAGGTGATCGGCCTCAGCAAGATCCCCAGGTTGGTCGACATGTTCGCGCGCCGATTGCAGGTGCAGGAGCGCATGACGAGCCAGATCGCCGAGACCATCCGCGACACGGTGCAGCCACTCGGCGTCGCCGTGGTCTGCGAGGGCACCCACCTCTGCATGGCCATGCGCGGTGTCGAGAAACAGAGGTCCACCACGGTCACGAGCGCCATGCTGGGCACCTTCCACGACGACGCGCGCACGCGGTCCGAGTTCCTGGAACTGCTGAAGCCGCGCTGACGCGCGGGCTACTTCTTGGTGCCGCCCTTGGGCGCGAAGTAGCCGCCGCTGCTGCGCACCGCCACGCCCGCCGGGCGCGCGCCGATCACCACCTGGCGCCATCCGCCGTCACGCCTCGAATTCGTCGATGTGTAGCCGACGACGTAGCGTTGGCGCAGCGCGTCGAGCACGCGGCGGTACTCCGCGGCCAGATCGGTCGCCTCGGCGGGGAACGAGGCCGATCCCCCCGAGAGCTGCGCGATACGTTCGAGCGCGGTTCGGTCGACGTTGGTGCCGAGGCCGATGGCGTAGATGACGACGTCGGTCTCGCGCACGAGCGCGAGCACGTCGGCCAGCGTGTGCTGGCTGCCGGGCCCCGTGCCGGGGTTGTTCTCGTCGCGGCCGTCAGATACCAGCACGATGGCACGCCGGCCGGGACGCTGTCGCAGGACGTTCATCGAGTCGTGTAGCGCGTCCCACAACGCCGTGCCGCCCACGGCCTGGAGCCGGTCGATGGCCGCGAGGGTCTCGGCGCGGCGGTCCAAGAACTCGTGTTCGACGACCACGCGATCCGAGAAGCGCACGAGCGCGAGGGGGTCCGTGGGCCGGAGCGACGTCACGAACGACCGCGCCGCCTCCTGCGCCACCGGCATGGCCCGGCGCATGCTGCCGCTCGTGTCGAGCACCATGGCGATGGCGATGGGCGCCACCGCCGACTCGAACGACTCGACCTGCTGCACTACGCCGTCCTCGACGACGACGAGATCGGCGGCCGACAGCGACGCGCCCGCGCCGCCGGCCCCGGTGGCGCTGAACTCCAGCGTGGGCTTCACGGGCGGCGGCTTGGGGGCGAAGTAGCCCTCGCGCGCTCGCACGCGGTACAGCGGGTTCGGGGTCGTGATGGCGATGGTGCGGAAGGAGCCGTCGGCGTCCTGCCGCACCGGCGTATAGCTGATCACGTACCGGTGGTATGCGTCGGCGGCCACGTTGGCGTGGACATCGGGCAGGTCCGCCTCGCGAAACGGGAAGAACGCGCGCCCGCCCATCTGCGCCGCGATGCGCCGCAGCAGCGTCTCGCCCTTGAGCGAGATGCCAGCCACGCCGCCGATGCCCACCACGTACACCGTCGCTTGCAGCTTCTGCAACGCCGTCATCGCTTCGGCGTACGGCGTGGTGCTCTGCTCGTCGTAGCCGTCGGTGAGCAGCACCACGACGTGGCGCCCCTCGACGTGGGCGAAGAGCCCGGGCAGCTGGGCCACCGCGTCGAGGATGGCCGTGCCGCCCCTGGCGCGGATGGCCCCGATGGCCTCCGTGATGGTGCGGCTGTCGTCGGTCGGACCGGTCGTGGCCTCAACCGTGGTGCGGAACGGCGCCACGATCACCTTGTCGCCCTTGCGCAGGCGCGAGGCCAGTCGCCGCGAGGCCGCCTTCACCATGTCGATGCGGCGGCTCAGGCTCTGGCTGCTGTCGATGAGCAGCGTGAACGTCGTTGGGATGGACTGCAGCTGCACGAGGTCGAGCGGATGCGGCACGCCGTCCTCCGTGAGACGGAAGTCGCCGGCGCCGAGCGACGACACGTACTTGCCGTCCGCGTCGAGGACGGTCGCCTCGATGAGCACCGACGAGACGCTGGTTTCTTCGATGATCTCCAGCGCCGGCAGCGCTACGCGGTCGCTGACGATGCCGCCGCGTCCGTCTTCGACATCGACCCTGAGCTCGCGCGCCTCGTAGGGGTTGGCGTCTTCCCACTCGACCACGTACGGAGGGCCGTCGACGTCTTGGCCGATGGGCGCGCCGTCCACGAAAAAACGCACCGGCACGACGCCGCCATCCTTGTTGGTCTGCACCTGCGCCACGACGCGGATGACGCCGGGCACCCCCGTTCGCCCCAGCGGCGACGTGATGCGGACGGTCGTGTCCTGACGGGCCGTCGCCGGCGCGATTCCGGCGGCCAGCACGGCCAGCGCCAGCAGCGCGCGGCCTGCCGGCGTCATGGAGGGGCGGCCTGCTGCGCGCCGTGATCGTCCAGGAAGTAGCTGGCGCAGGCCTCCAGCAGCAGCTCGAACGTCAACTGGCGCGCCGCGCCCGTATAGTCGGTCAGCGCCAGCGCGTGATCGATGAGGTCGCGGGGATGGCAGCCGCGAAGCGCGATCTCCCGGCGACGGAAGAAGTCGGCAATCAGGCGGTCGACCACCACCTCATCGTAGGCGAGCAGGCGCTCGTGGCAGCAGCGCTCGAAGATCCGCTTGAAGTCAGTCGCCGACGGGTTCTCAGCGAAGATCTTGTAGTGAATCCGTCGCAGGAACGCCTCGTCCACCAAATCGGCGGGCTTGATGTTGGTGGCAAAGACGACCAGCACCACAAACGGCACCGGCATCTTCTGTCCGGACTGCAGTGTGAGGTAGTCGGTGCGGCTCTCGAGCGGGTTGATCCAGCGATTGAGCAGGTCGACCACCGAGCACCGCTGACGGCCGAAGTCGTCGATGACCAGCACGCCGCCGTTGGCCAGCAGCTGGATCGGCGCCTGGTAGAAGCGCGAGCCCGCCTGGTAGGAGAGTTCCAGCGCCTGCAGGGTGAGCTCACCACCGACAGTGACCAGAGGGCGCGTGCAGCGGAGCCATCGTGCGTCGCCGCCGGTGCCGCGGTCGAGGCTGGTGTCGGGCGCAGTGGCCACCCGGCGGTGGACCGCCGGGTCGAAGACCTGCACCAGATGCCCGTCGAAGTCGATGGCCTGGGGGATGCAGACCTCGCCGGACAACAGGCCGGAGATGGCCTGCGAAATCACGGTCTTGCCGTTGCCAGGCGGGCCGTACACGAAGAGTGAATGGCCGCCGTTGACTGCCGGACCGAGTTGATCGAGGACGCGCTCACTGAGCACGAGGTGCCCAAACGCGCGACGCACGGTGGCGCGGTTCACGGCCTTGGCGGAGCCGGCGTCGAAGGCGCGCATGTACGCTTCGTACTGAGAGAACGGCACGGGCGCCGCACCGACGTAACGGCTTTGCTCGAGCGCCAGCATCGCGCGCGTGCGACCGGCGTCAGTGAGGCGATAGATCAACGACGGGCCGCCCATGCTGCCGCCCCAGACGTCGCAGAGGTATTCGTGCTTCAGGTGCTGGAGCACGGGCTCGAGCACGGAGTGCAGCAGCCCGAGGCGAGTGCCGAGTGCCGCCGCGCTCAGTTCGCCGGCAAAATGCAGCGTCTTGAGCACGAGCTGCTCGAGCAGGTCGAACGAGAGTCCGGTGTCCTCGGCCGTGACTGGCGCCGCGGGCACGGTGGGACGCGGATGCTTGAGTACGACAGCCATCGGCGTCACGCCGGCGGCGCCGCCGGCGGGCGTTCCCGGTGGCGCCGGCCGGTGCAGTGCGCTGGCACCGGATGTCCAAGCGCCGCCTCGGCGTGACACGCGTTCGCGACCGCGTACGTGGCGCCGGCGTCGAGCGCCACGGCGTCGGCAAACGCGCGCGCCGCAGCTTCGCGTGCAGACAACGCCCACAGCACCGTGCCGAGCGTATTGTGGGCGGGGGCTGAGGTCGGCGCGTAGCGCACGGCCAGGTGCGCGTGTCGAAGGGCGCGATCGGGAAGGCCCCAGTCACGCCATATCCGGGCGATGGCTTCGTGCAACGCGGCGGCGCGCGGATAGCGGACGAGGCCCTCGGCCAGGTAGTCGAACGCGCGGTCGTGCACGCCGTGGCCCTGGTAAGTGAACGCCACCGCCACGTAGCCCTCGACGCTCGGTGCGGCGCCGAGCGTCGCCAGTTGTTCGCGGAGCACTGGCGACGTGGATTCCAGGGTCGCCAGGCCCGTGGACGACCGCGCCAGGAACCGCGGGCCCTGTGAAGGCCCTTTCGAAGTCGCTCGTGCGGGGGCCAGCGGCGGAGGGCCTCCCAGATCGACCGTCGGCGTGCCGGGTGTGACGAACCGCTCGGCAAACGCCGAGCGGTGCGCCGACGCGCAACCGACGCCGAGGCTACTGGCGAGCGCCAGCGCGACCACGGCGTGCCGGCCGCACCTGGCGGCAGAGACTACTCGTGCCGGCCGAGCCGATCGCTCCGCCGCTTGAAATAGCCCAAGAGCAGCACCGCACCCACGACGTACAAGATAATCTGCCAAGTTGCCACAGGATCTTCTCCTCACGTTGACGAAAGTAGCCACACTCATGTCGACTACTATTTCGGGCCCAGTTCCAACACGAACTGCCGATAGATCTGCACCACCGAGGGGCCGAGCACGACGGTGAAGAAGGCGGGAAAGAGACAGAAGACGAGCGGGAAGATCAACTTGACACCGAGCTTCGCCGCTCGCTCTTCGGCGCGCTGCCGGCGCTTGGAACGCGACGTGTCGGCGTGCGTCCGTAGCGCCTGCCCCAGGCTGGTTCCGAAGCGGTCCGTCTGCACGAGCATGGCGACCAATGAGCGCACGTCGTCAACCCTGGTGCGTTCGGCGAAGTTCTTGAATGCCTCCATGCGCTGCTTGCCAGCGCGGGTCTCGGAGCCGATGAGTTCGAGCTCGCGCGCCAGGGCGGGGTAGGCGATCTTCAGTTCTTCCGCCACCCGCGCCAGCGCCTGGTCGATGCCCGACCCGGCTTCGAGGCACACGATGAGCAGATCGGTAGCATCGGGCAGGCCATTGCGGATCTCGCGGCGTCGCGCATCGATCTTGCCACCCAGCCAGAACACGGGCAGGTAGTAGCTCAGGGCTGCCGAGCTGGCGCCGAAGAACACCGGGGTACCCAGGCCGAACGTGGCAATCACCGCGATGAAGACCGTCACCGGCACGGCGAGCTGCACGGTGGCAAAGGCGATGGCCGCCCATTCCCCGTGGTATCCGGCGCTCGCAAGCATGCGCTGGATATGGTTCATGTTCTGCGGCGACTTCGGGACGAACGAACGGATTCGGCGCGCCAGGTGGCTGGGTGTGTCTGAGAGCACCGACTGCAAGGGGCTCTCCGTCGCCGCTGTGCCGCTCACCACCTGGGACAGACGCCGACGCGTGGCGTCCGGTTCGGTGAGGTGCCAGAGCAACGTGGCCATTGCAGTCGCCACCGCCACGAAGAACACCGACAGCAGGAGCGGGTCCATCGCTAGTACTCGACCTTCACGAGCTGGGCAATGATGATGGTGCCGATGATCTGCAGGCCCAGCGCGATGCCGACCAGCTGCAGACCGAGCGGGTCGTCGATGAGGATGCGCATGAATTGCGGGGAAACCACGTACAGGACCGTCGCGAGCGCGGGCGGCAGTCCAGACAGCACCCAGGCCGTAATGCGGCCGTGGGCCGACACCACACGGATCTGACGCCGCACCTTGAAGCGTTCGCGCATCACACCCGAAAGGTTGTCGAGCACCTCGGCAAGGTTGCCTCCCGCCTCGCGCTGCGTCAGCACGGCCGTCACGAAGAACCGCGCGTCGAGCACCGGGACGCGGCGGGCCATCCCCTTGAGGGCGTCAGACAACGCCATGCCGAAATTTTGCTCGTCGTAGACCCGACGGAATTCGAGTCCCACTGGCGCGGGGACCTCTTCGGCCGCAATGCTCAAGCCGCTCGTGAAGGCATGACCCGCCCGCAGCGAACGTGCGATGAGGTCGATGGCCTCGGGAAACTGCTCCTCGAAAATGCGCAGGCGCTCGGCCCGTTGCCGGCGGGCGTAGAGCCAGGGAAATCCGGCGCTGAGCAGCCCGAGAACGGCGCCGAGCGGCCGGCCAGTCCAGAGCAGGCCTCCGGCCGCGCCAGCCACGGTCGCCAGGCCAATTCGAGTGAGCAACCCCGACGGCGTCCACGAGAGGCCCGCCTCGGCGAGGAATCGCTGCACTCCTCCGGTGAGAGTGATATTCCTGGCCAGCAGGGCGTCGAGCACCGAGGTCGCCGTCAACGGCGTCGCAACCGACGTTGCGTCGGCGCTCGTGCCCGCGGCGGGTACCTGGTCCATCCGTTCCACCCGGCGAGCCAGCGCTCGCGACCGTTGGTCCTCGGGCCGCACGACCAGGGCCCAGTACAGGCCCATCATCACGCCGATGCACAGCACGAACGCGACGATCGCGAGCGTCATGCCGACCCTCCGTCGATGACCACGCGGTGGTCGAACAGTTCCGGAGCCATCGCGAAGCCGGCTGTGCCGAGGGACGTGGCGCACTTGGGTCGGATCCCCGTGGCCCGGAAGGCCCCGGTGACGCGGCCCTCGGCGGTGATGCCGGCGCGCTCGAAGAGAAAGATGTCCTGCATGGTCACGACGCCCTGCTCCATGCCCGTCACTTCAGTGATGGCCGTGACGCGGCGGTGACCGTCCGAGAAGCGCGAGAGCTGCACCACGAGGTGGATGGCCGAGGCCACTTGCTGGCGGATCGCGCGCTCGGGAATATTCAAGCTCGCCATCGCGATCATCGTGTCGAGGCGATACAGCGCATCGCGCGGGCTGTTGGCGTGAATGGTCGTCAGGCTGCCTTCGTGGCCCGTGTTCATGGCCTGCAGCATGTCGAGGGCCTCTTCACCGCGCACCTCACCGACTACGATGCGGTCGGGGCGCATGCGCAGCGCGTTGATGACGAGCTGACGCTGGTGCACGGCACCCTTGCCTTCGATGTTGGGCGGGCGCGTTTCGAGGCGCACGACGTGCCGTTGCCGCAGCATGAGTTCGGCCGCGTCTTCGATTGTGACGATCCGCTCGCGCTCGGAGATGAAGCTCGAGAGCGCGTTCAGAAACGTGGTCTTACCCGCGCCCGTGCCGCCTGACACGATGATGTTCAGGCGCGCGGCGACCGCCGCGCTCAGGAACTCCATCATCGGCCCGGTGAGCGTGAGCCGGTCCACGAGGTCGCGGGCGCCAAGCCGGTCGGTGCGAAACCGGCGAATCGACAGCAGCGGCCCGTCGAGGGCCAGCGGCGGAATCACGGCGTTGACGCGCGACCCGTCGGCCAGGCGCGCGTCGACCATGGGGCTCGACTCGTCGATCCGGCGCCCCACCGAACTGACGATGCGCTCGATGATGCGCAGGAGGTGCTGGTTGTCCCTGAACACGAGCGGACTCGGCTCGAGCCGCCCCTCGCGTTCGACGTAGACCTGGTCGAAGCGATTGACCAGGATGTCGGAGATTGTCGGATCGGTGAGCAGCATCTCGAGCGGACCGAGACCGAAGAGCTCATTGAGCACGTCGGTGATGAGCGCCTCGCGCTCGAACAGGCTGAGCGGCACCCCGCGCGTCTCGGTGTCGAGCAGCGTCACGATGAGGCTGCGGATCTCGGGCTCGGCCTGCTCGCGGCCCACCCGCGTGAGCCGGTCGAGGTTCAGCCGGTTGAGCAGCGCGCGGTGGATCCGCTCCTTGCTGTCCTGATAGTGCGCCTGTCGCACGTCCACGCCGGCGCCTGGGGTTGAGCGTTCCGCTCGTGTCGCCATGACTCACAGACTCCTGTTCATCGCCGGCCGCCGAGCCGAGCGAAGAATCCGCCGCTGCGGCTGGCGTCGCGCGACGCGGCCGGGCCGAGGCCGGCGAGATCGCGAGCCACCTCATCGAAGGTGCCGGCCAGACGGGTATGGTTCTGCAGCACGAGCGGCTCGCCCTTGTTGAGGGCGGCCACGGCGGCGCGGTAATCGCTCGGGAACGTGTAGGCCACGGGTCCGCCGAGCACGCGTTCCACGTCCTTGCGGCCGATTTCCGACTCGGTGTCGTAGCGGTTGATGGCCAGGCGCACCCGGTGCGCGCCACACCGCTGCCGCAGCGAGGCGGCCAGGCGGCTCGTGCTGCGCAGGGTGGCGAGCTCCTGGTTGGCCACCACCACGACCGAGGTGGCGGCGTCGAGCGCCTCGATGAGCGTGGCGTCGGTGCGCGGGCAATCGAGCACGATCCACGGGTAGGTGGTCGAGACGAATTCGATGAACGCCCGCACGCGCAGCGCGTCAATCGGGCCGAGCTGCGGGCGGCTCGCCGAGGCCAGCAGATCCAGCCCCGACTTGGTCGGTGTGACCAGGCCCTTCATGTAGGTCTGATCCAGGCGATGGATGTTCTCGAGCGCGTCGAGCACTGAGAAGCGAGGCTCGACGCCGAGGAAGACCGAGGCGTCGCCGTGCGCCATGTGCAGGTCGACAAAGAGCGTCGGCTCGCCGGTAGCCTTGTGCAACGCCGTGGCGAGGTTCACGGCCACGGTCGTCGAGCCCACGCCGCCCTTGCCGCCGAGCACCGCAAACGCGCGGCCCGCGACGGTGCCCAACACGGGCCGTGCGACGCGGCGGATGGCCGCTTCCAGTTCGTCGAGCGACACGGGTTCGGCGACCCACTCGCTCACGCCCATGCGCATCGCGTCGCGCAGCGCGTTGGGATCGAGCGTCCTGGCCAGGATGACGAGTCCCGACTGTGGATAGTGGCGACGCAGGCCGACGATCTCACGCGGCAGCGACGCGTAGTTGCGGGTGTCGACGACAAACGCGTCGGGGCCTTTGGTGCCGGCCACGTGCGAGGCAATCGCGGACGTGAGTTCGGTCTCGGAGACCACGAACCCGCGGTCGCGCAGCGCCACGGCGAGGTCGCGTTCGACGGATCCGAGCAGGGTGACGATGGGTTGCACGGCGGTTTACCTGACGAGCGCGACACTGACCACGAAGGCCGAATTCGGTTCCGCGGTCATGGAACTCCT
>JANORI010000887.1:0-3855 GCA_031415235.1 Acidobacteriota bacterium
TTGGTGGGGATGCATCCCCAGATGAGACACGTGCCGCCCAGCGCCTTCTGGCGTTCCACGACCGCCACCTTCAGGCCGAGCTGCGCGGCGCGAATCGCGGCCACATAGCCGCCCGTGCCCGCCCCCACCACTACCACGTCGTATTCGCTCGCCACGCTTCGGTCCTCCTGCATTGCGCCGTAGCGGCAGAGCCGCGAAGGCGGACAGCCTTCCACTGTCGCTTGGAAGCGGCCGCTCCGTCAACCTGACGTGCCTGCTCCGCCACAGCCGACGAGGGGCTTCGTTCTCGATGAAGCCACACCACGGTGCGTCACGCGCGCACCACCTCCAGGTGGCGCCCGCTTGCGGCGACGAGTCGTTCGATGTCGTCAGGGTCGGATGTGACAATCTGATCGCCATCGCCAGCCAGCAACACGAGTGCGGCATCGATGACGTCGCGCCCCTTGGCCACAGCCAGCAGCTCGCCAGCGGCGCGCCCGAGGGCCTGGTCGAGCGGACGGACATCCGCGCCTGCCAGCGCCTGCGCAAGCAGGGCGTGTCGCGCTCCGCGACCACGCCATACCTGGCCAACGACGCCACCGTGCGAGCGCGGCACGTCCCCCGCGATCTGCGCCGCCTTGAGCCGGCGCCACATTGCGCGGTCGTTCCTGTCGAGCGCGATCCAGGCACCGGCGTCGAGGATGAGGCTCATGCGACGCCGCGGCGGCGCCGCGTTTTCGGTGCGCCGGACCGCGGGCCTCGAACCACTCGCGCGGACGCGCGATCGGCGCGAGCCTGCGCCGTCAGTTCCTCCGGAGTCATCAATCCGAACTGGGCTTCGTAAGACGCCACCGCATCCGCCAGGGCACGCAGTCGGCGCTCCTTGCCGGCGCGCTCGGCCAGTGCCAGATTGACCCAGGCACTGAGTGATTCGGCGCGTCCGGCCAAGACGGCCTCGTTGCCGGCCTCCAGCAAGTGCGGATCGACGGTGACCGTCAGCCGCTCTTTGGGGATCCTCATACTTTAATACTACTCGCATTCGAACATCGGTTCTACCGGTCGTGTGCCGACCGCGGCGGTGTCGTGCAGCAGGGGGCCTACCTCTTCGCCTCAGGGCTCCAGTTCATCAGCAACGTGATCGGCGCGGACGCCTCGTCCAGCACTGTGTTGATGAGGAAGCGTCCGTCGGGGGCGACGTCGTACTGGCGCGTGTGACCCGCCTCCGTGCCGCCACCGACGATACGCGTGGGAAACAGCACCACTGGCGCGCCCAGCTCCGGCGTATTTCTCGTGACCTTGATCGGTGCGGCCATCATCGCACCCGCGGGATTGAGGTAGTACAGCCCCTTGCCGTCGGGTCGCCACATGGGAGCAATGCCGCCCGACGTGGACACCTGCCATTGCCCGACGGCCGTGCCAGGGGTCGCGCCCGTGCCGGGCGGCACAAACGGCCGAACGTAGACCTCTTGGCGCCCTGATTCATTCGACTGGTAGGCCACCCACCTGCCGTCGGGGGAAAACACGCCTCCTCGCTCGATGAACGGGGTCTTCAGGAACGCTGCAGGCTTACCCTCGTCGAGCATCGCGGCGACCCAAAGATCGGCGGTCGTCTCCTTGTCGAAGTAGAGGTACAACAAGAGGCGGCCGTCGCGCGACCAGCCAGTGGGCTCCATGGGCTGGCTCGAGGCGACGAGACGCTCCTCCGCGCTCGCGCCACTCGTGAGCTTCAGGTACAGGTCACCCAGGCCCGTCCGACTCGAGCGAAATACGATGCGCGTGCCGTCGGGCGACCATGCAGGGACCTGGTCCGTGGCCGCGTCGAACGTGAAGCGGCTCGCACGCGATCCGTCCAGCAACCAAAGGTCGGTGTTGCCCTGCACTCTTCGGGACACGACCACGCGACGACCGTCGGGAGACACGCGCGGAGTGCGGAGATCGGCGGTGTCCGGGCCGCCAATGGTGCCCCGCGCCGAGCCCGACCGGTCGAACCAGGTCAGTTGCCGCCGGTTGACTGGTACCATCCGGTAGGCGACGAGCCCCGTCGCCGCCACCGACACGGCGCTCCGATTGTTGTCATTGGCCGCGACTCCGTCGGCCAGTATGACTGGCTCGCCTGTGAGCGCCGCCTCCGCGAGATCCAGCCGCTGTGCCAACAGCGTGCCCGCTCGCACCCACAACAGCCACCCGCCTTCGCGACGGGCTCCCACAGTCCCAGCTCCTTCAGCCAGATACACTCCGGCTGTGGTCGCGGTGGTCAGTCGAGTCGGCGCGCCTCCGTCGAGCGTTCCCAGGAAAATCCCAGATGTGTCCGTTGAACCCTGGGCGTAGAACAGAAATCGCCTGCCGTCAGGCAGGAAGTGCGGCCAGCGGTGACTCGTATCGTGCGGGCCGAGCGCCGTTACTTCAATCGCCGCGCCGCCGACGGCAGAGACGCGCGTCAGTGACGTCCCCGGGCCCTGAGAGAATACGATGACCCCATCGGGGCTCCACGTTCCGCCACGGCCGCCTCCTGCGACCTGCGCAAGGGTTTGCGGCGCGCCGCCCCCAAGGTCGAGCCTCTTCAGTGCGTTCGCGGCGAAGAAACCGACGGATCGACTGTCAGGCGACCAGAAGGGAACCCCTGTAACCCCCTCAGTGCCGACCACAGGCTGCGCAGTCGTCGACGCCAGCGACCGGACCCACAGCTGCGAACCGCCTTCGGTCGGTACGGCGAACACGATCTGTCGGCCGTCTGGCGAGAGTGCGAAGTGTGTAGGGTCGGAAGTGGCGAGCGCGTTGACCTCGGTGCGCGTCTCGGGCGGCACCGAGAGGGGCCGCCACGGTGACCACGCCAACACCATCGCGGTCAACGCAGTGACTGAGATTCCCGCCACGGCCCAGGGCAGACGCGCCCGAACCGGCGGCGCGAGGGGCGCAAGCGTTGACTCGGCACTGGGAGAGGTCAGCGCGTCCTCAATCTCCAACCGCGCGTCCGCCGCTGAATCCAACCGCCGCTTGCGGTCCTTCTCCAGGCACCGCCGCAGGAGCTTGCGAATCACGGCGGGCGTGTTCGCCGGCAGCGCTGTCCAATCCGGCTCTTTGCTCACCACCGCCGCGATCGTGTCGGTGGTGTCCTCGCCCTTGAACGCGCGATGCCCCGTGAGCGTCTCGTACAAGACCGCGCCAAACGCCCACACGTCCGTGCGGCGATCGACGGGCTTCCCCTTGGCCTGCTCCGGCGACATGTAGGCTGCCGTGCCCAGGATCATCCCACGCATCGTCATCGCCGGACTCGTGATGGTCGGTGTGTCCATCGCCGCGGCGCTCGACGCGGCCACTGGATCCATCGCCTTCGCGAGGCCAAAGTCGAGCACCTTCACCATGCCGTCCGCGCGCACTTTGATGTTCGCGGGCTTCAGGTCGCGATGGACGATCCCCTGCTCGTGCGCGGCTTCGAGGGCTTCCGCGATCTGCCTGGCGATGGGCAACGCTTCATCGAGCGGGATCGCGCCGCGGGCGATGCGCCGTGACAGATCCTCGCCCTCGACCAGTTCCATCACGAGGGCGTGCAGGCCGGTGGATTTCTCGAACCCGTAGATCGCGGCGATATGCGGATGATTCAGCGACGCCAGTGTCTTGGCCTCGCGCTCTAACCGTGCCACGCGCTGGGGGTCGGACGCGAACGACTCTGGCAGCACCTTGATCGCCACCTGTCGGCCTAACGTCGTGTCCGTCGCGCGATACACCTGGCCCATGCCGCCCTCGCCCAGGAGTGCGGTCACTTCGAAGACGCCGAGGCGCGTGCCAGGGGTCAGGGTCAATGTGCGCGCAATCATAGGGGCAAGCCAGCGGTGACGACGCGATTTCTGGTCACCGCTTCACGCTGGTCAACGGCAC
>JANORI010000888.1:0-1841 GCA_031415235.1 Acidobacteriota bacterium
CATGCGTCACTCGGCGGCATTGTGAAGCGGCCGATGCGAATGAGAGGAAGGATGGCCTGGTGGGCGGCCGGATCGATCAGGCGTGACGTGAGACCGGCGGAGAACGATGGCCTCCTACCGCGCAGCGGTTTAGTTCAACTACTATTCGACCGCCAGGACCGCAGGTAACCGCGCCGTCGTGCGATCCACGAGCGTCGCCGCAATCGACTCAATCGAAAGGGATTCTACCAGCACTCCGCTCGAGGCGCCGACGGGATTATGGCGCGAGGAGTGTGGCCCACTCCTCCGCCAAATGCCTGCTCCGCGTGGTTACGCGCCAGCACTTGCGCGCAACCACGTAGCGCTCGTGAGGGCCGCTCCACGCCAAGTGATGCATCACGAGGCACTTCCAGGCTGATGGGGTGACACGGACCCGCGTGACTATGCCGCGACACTGGCGCGCAACCACTCACCGCCGGTCCATCGGACTCTTTACTCGACAACCGCCCAACCCATTGCACGGTCGAGACGTCACGTCCCAAGGGGACCGTGATCCGCTCGCGAGGGAGGTGCGGCGCCTGGCGCTGTCGCCCGGCGGTTCCTCCTCCCGGAGGCCGAGATGCTTGTGGGGGATCTGGCGAGGACGGAGGGAGGAGGCCGCTGGGCGACGTTCGCGGCGCCGCACCTTGGACTCGTACACGACAACGGCGACCCCCGCTTGGGCCGCCGTCAGTCGCTGGAGGTGAGCTGGGCCAGTCACCTCGCCTGATCTTGGGCTCGGTGACAGTCCCTAAACTAGGCGGTTGCCCCCGCACGAAGCAGCGCGTGCACGTCGTCCGGCGTCGTGCGAAACGACGTGAGCAGCCGCACGAACACCTCGTCCGCACCGACCGTGCCAGGGCCCGGCCCCTCGCCCGGCCATGTCGAGAATCGCGCGCCCTGGGCCAGCAGGGCCTCGTGCAGGGAGCGCGGCATCACGGCAAACACCGCGTTGGCTTCGACTGGCAACGGCATCCGCACGCCGGGTAACGCACGTACGCCCTCGGCGAGCCGGTCGGCCATGGCGTTCGCGTGCCGGGCGTTCACGAGCCACAGGTCATCGTGGAGATACGCGAGCCTCTGCGCGCCCAGATAGCGACTCTTCGACACGAGCTGGCCGGCGCGCTTGCGGCGATAGAGGAAGTCGCCGGTGAGATCGCGGTCGAAGAACACCACTGCCTCCACGCCGAGGGCGCCGTTCTTGGTGGCGCCGAAGCTCAGCACGTCCACGCCGGCTTTCCAGGTCAGCTCCGCGGGAGTGCATCCCAGCCGCACGAGCGCGTTGGCGAAGCGGGCGCCGTCCATGTGCACGCGCATGCGGCGCTCGCGGGCGGCGGCGGCAAGTGCCGTCACCTCGTCCACGGCGTAGACCGTGCCGAGCTCGGTGGCCTGCGAGAGCGACAGCACGCTCGGCCGCTGTTCGTGCTCGCCGCGGCCCATGGTGACGATAGGAAGCATTAGCGGGGTCTGGGGGTGACCGAATCCCCGTTATCCGACCCTGGCCACACGCCTATTGACCGCCCCTGAGGCCACGCCGCTGGCGCTGACGTCCGGCCCACGCCCACGCGCCGCGCCGGCGGGGCACACCTCCGGCTGGGCGCGGTGACGCGCGGATGAGGACGACGCGGGTGAGCGGGGCACGACGAACGCGGCTAGTCGTCGCTGACGCCGATCGGTGGTGCGCGCGCCGGCGAAGGTCTCGGCACATCGGCAGGCAGGGCGAGGTGCGTCAAGATCCGCCGCGCCACGGCCGACGCCTCGATCAGCGCGATCAGCCGCAGGCGCCCGCCGCAGCGCGGGCACGCTAGCACGTCCACCTCGAA
>JANORI010000889.1:0-9321 GCA_031415235.1 Acidobacteriota bacterium
GGCACGCCGCCCCCGAACGTGGGCGTCCACGCCAGGTTCAGCGTGTTGCCCACCACCAACCCCAGCAGGTTCGCCGGCGCCGACGGCGGCACCGGCACATTCACATACGTCAGCAGTTCGTTCGAGGCCACCGCGCTCGCAGTGCCGCCGCCCAGCGTCCGCATCCGCAGGAACAGCGCCCCCGACGGCAAGGTCAGCGTCGTCACCGGGGTATTCCCCAGCGGCAGGGAGCCCAGCACCTGTGCCGGCACCAGCCCGCCTTCGATCTGGTAGCCCGTGGGCGGCGCGCCCGACGTGGGCGGCGTCCAGGCAAACGTCACCGTGTTGCCCGCCATCGACACGACGCGGAAGTTCGTCGGCGGCTCTGGGCCGGTGTTCGGGCCGCCGACGATCGTGACCGAGACGGTCGCCACGTTCCCGGGGCCTGCGGCATTCGAGGCTCTATACGTAAAGCTGTCGACGCCTTGGGAGCCGGCGTTGGGCGTGTAGGTGAAGCCCCCGTTGGTCGCGAGCGTGAGCACGCCCTTGAGCGGCCCGGCTACTTCCGAGGCCGTTATCGGGCCGCCGCCGTTGGTGTTGTCGTTGGCCAGCACGCCCGGTGCCGGGATGTTCAGCGGCGTGTTGAACGGCGTGGGATAGCTGTCAGCGACGGTCGTCGGCACGGGGCCGGTGTTGACGATCAGCGTCGCCGCGTTGCTCGTCGCCGGGCCAGACGCGTTCTGCGCACGCGCGCGGAACTGGGCGCCGTTCAGGCCCGCGAGCCCGGTGCCGAGAATGGTGAGCGTAGGCGTCGCTCCGCCCGAGTAGGGTGAAATCGCCGGCACGGGGCCCCACGATCCGCCACCGTTCGTGGACATCTCCCACTGGAACGTCGGCGCCGGACTGCCGCTCGCGGCGACGGTGAACTGTGCGGTCTGCCCGGTTGCACGGGTCTGATTCGCCGGGTGCAGCAAGAATTGTGGCAGGGCGGCCGGGGACGTCGCGTTCCAGGACACCTGTGTCGTTCCGACACAGTTACAACCGACCGCCTGCGTATGAGTCAGTCGCAGTATGCCGGACGCGTTGGTTGGCGAGGCAAACGTGCCGGTCATCGAGTCGACCGTGGTGCACGAACCTGGCGTGTCGGTGTAGCTGAAGGCGTTGTTCACGATCGGAATCGTGCGGCCCAGCGTCATGGACACCGTGAAGCCGCACCCGGGAACGGACACCGAGAACGCCACCGGCGTGATGTTGGTGCCGCCGTTGACGGTGAAGCCATAGCTGAGTGACTGCGATGTTGAACCGGTCCATCCACCGCTGGACGGTGTGCCGCCCGACCCGACGACGGCCACCGACAACGTCGCCCCGTTGCTCGCCGATGTGCCTTGGGTGTTCGAGGCAAAGCAACGAAACTGCGTGGCGCTCATGGCGAGTGTGGCATTCGACACCGCCAGTTGCGTGGTCGTGACGCCGCTGTACGGCGGCGAGTTCGAGAGATTCGTCCACGACGCGCCGAGATTGGCCGACGACTGCCATTGGCAGGTCGGCGTCGGCGAACCGGTCACCGCCACGGAGAATTGGGCGCTCTGTCCCACGAACACCGTGCTGTCAACGGGCTGCAGGCTGAAGCCCGGTTGTGACGGCCCCGTCGCTACATTCACAGTCACCGTCGCGACGTTGTTGCTTGGACCGTTGATGTTCGAGGCGCGATAGGTAAATGTGGCAGTGCCACTGAATCCGGCGGCTGGCGTGTACGTGAAGCTACCGTCGGTGTTGAAGGCCGTGAGCGTGCCGCTCGACGCCGCCGTGGGCGAGACTGCCGTCATCGTGCCGCCGCCGTTGCTGTTGTCGTTGCCGAGCACGCCTGGCGCGGGCACGTTCAATACGGTGTTGAACGGCGTGTTGTAGCTGTCGTGGTTCGCCGTAGGCCCCCCCGGAGGGGTCGCCACCAGCGCCGCGTGCGCGTTGAGGCGCCCGGATCCGTAGCGGTCATTTCTGCCGGCGACGTAGGATTCGGGGCCAACCTTGTCCGCAGTGTTCTGGAGGATCTGCAGTACCTGCGCGCGCGTGAGGGTCGGGTTGCGGGAGATGATGAGGCCGGTTACGCCAGCCGCCAGCGGCGTGGCCGACGAGGTGCCGCCAAAGCCCGACGTGCCAAGCGCCTGTGTGTAGTTGCCAGTGTCGTAGCCCACGGCGCCCATGCGGTCAGTCGTCTCGATAGCCGCGTTGAGAGGCCCGGAATTGCTCGGCGTCACGAACGCCAGTTGGGGTCCGACCTGGCTGTAGCGGGCCCGGCAATCCCGGTCGGATGTGGCGCCGACCGCGATCGACTCCGGGTGCGCAGCGGGATACGAGACGCCCGGATTCACGACCGGCACGCCCGAGATCAGACTCGTGGCAAGGTCGGTGGTTCCGTTGTTGCCAAGGTCGATCTCGAGCACCAGACCGTCGAAGCCGCCCTCGGACGAAACCCATTGATAGGAGCGAAAGTTCCCTGCGGGCAGTGTCTTCACGGCCTGGATGAACGTGGATTGACTGTCGAGGATGGTGCCGGCCTTGGCCGCGCGCGTGAGGCACATGCCCTCGTCGGTGTGGATCGGGTCGGTCACCACCGACCAGTTGCCATTACCGCCCGTGGTCCACCCGGCCGGAAGCGATCCTCCCTGAAACGTCTCGAGCAAGGAACCCGGGAAGAGTGCCCACGCCAGCCACACCGTGTCGTTTCCCGACGAAACGGTCGAGTCCTTGGAGTAGGTCCAGCGGAATCGGTGTGTGCCGGCAGGCATGTTCAGCGACGTGATCGACCCGAACCCCGACGCCGAATTTCCGCTCGCAAACAAAACGACTGAGCCCTTTCCGGCCCGTCCGTTCGTGTTGGCGAAGGCAATCGCCGACTGAATTTCACTGCTCGGTGCTCCGCCACCCCAGCTGCTGTTCAGGATGTCGGCCAGCGTGGCGGCATACCGGATGGCGTTGCCAAATGCCGAGTTCGGCAGTCCAACGCCGAACGCAACCCTGACCGGCAGGATGCGACACGACTGACACGCGCCAGTGATGCCAATGCCGTTGTTGCCGCGACCGGCAGCTACGCCGGCCACGGCCGTGCCGTGGTTGTCGTTCGAGAAAAATGGGCTGGGATCGTTGTCGTTCGACGCGAAGTCCCACCCGCTCACGTCATCCACGAGCAGGTTCCCGTCATCGTCGATGCCGTTTCCCGGAATCTCGCCGGGATTGACGAAGAGGTTCGGCGCGAGATCCTCATGTGTTCGTTCGACGCTGTCGTCGATGACCGCGATAACCGTCGATGCCTTGCCCGTCTCGATGCCCCACGCGGCGGGAGCCTTCACGTCGGCACCGGCCGTGCCCCCGAACGCCCCGGAGTTGCTCAAATGCCACTGCTGGCCGAACCGCGGATCGTTTGGAGTCGCCATCGGCTGCATGCTCTGGATGAAGTTGGGCTCGGCCCACGCCAGGAGGCCCGACTCGTGCAGCGCCCGCGAAATCGCCAACGGGTCGCCGCTCTTGGGGCTGGCCATCACGAGCGCAAACTCGTCAGTGGTATACGGCAGACCCCGCACCACGGTCAGGTTCTGCGCCGTGGCCAGCTCGGTCAGGGAGGCGATAGTCGTGCCAGGGCCGAGCTTCACGAGGATCTCTTCGGTGGGCAGCAGGCTTCGCCCGCTCTCTGGATAGATCAGCACGGGAGCCGCGAACTCAACGGCATCGTCAGCTCGCAGTCGCTCGGCCCACGACGGCCCACCCGGGGCGCTCTGTCCGACCGGCACCTTCACGACGCGATACTCGCGGCCCGAGCTGATGACGCCCTGGCCAACGGTGGCCTGCGGTGACATCGTGTTCAGGAACGCCGAGATGTCGGCCGCTCGGGCGGCGCGAAATCGCACGACCGTCTCGGTGAACGAACGATGCAGGCGAACTGGCGCGCCATCGAAGTAATAGAAGTCACCGACATCGCCGCGGTCGGCCGCTCCGCGGGTGGACATCTCGACTGGCACACGGGGCGGTTGGACCGTGACCGTGGGCTGAGGTTCTTGCGCGATGCCCGTGCTGGCGGTGAGTGCGCCAGTCAGCACGAGCAGAAGGCCAAGACGACGCACGATGGGGGACATGAGCTACTCCTGGAGACAATTCGCGCAACGGGGCGATGCACTGGCACTCGCTGGCGCGCGATGTTAATCGAATAATTCAGGCCGTTTGCGCGGTTCTTCCCATGAAGAATGTCTGGCTAGAGCTTGAGTTCCTTACCGGCTCGTGGTGCGAACGCGCGCCACCACTACGGAAGTGACCCGACGGCAGAAAGCTGTCCGCGGACAGCTTTCCTGCCCTCCGGCACCTACCGGCAGACGACGCGGGGACAACAAGGTCTCCGGTCCATCCGGAGGCATCCCATGAGCGCAGTCACATTCGCCGGTCGATTCCTGGTCACGTCCCTGGTCACCATCGGGCTGGTGGGCTGCGGCAAAGACGGCACCTTGCCCACCGGGCCTTCGGCCGTGACGGCGCCGGCACCGACCTCCACGCGGGTGGTCACCGTCAGCGGCAACTTGAGCTTCGGCGACGTCGCCGTCGGCAGCGCGCGCGAGGCCACCATGACCATCCGCAACGCCGGCAACGCGCCCATGACCGTCGCCAGTCTGAGCGTGTCGGGCGGCCTTGCGTCGCAGGTCACCGCCAGTTGGACCAGCGGCCAAATCGGCGCGGGCAGTACCCAGAACGTGCTGGTCCGGTTCCAGCCCACGACCACCGGCGCGTTCAATGGCACGGTCACGGTGAATGCCGACCACACCGGCGGGTCCAACACGATGTCGATCTCGGGCAACGCGGTACAGGCCAACCACGCCACCGGTAGCTGGTCGGGCAGCTACGTCATCGAACGCTGCGACGGCACCGGGTCGACGCAGGACTACTTCTGCAGCAGTCGCGGCGCGTATCCCGTCGGCTCGTCCCTGCCCCTCCGGTTGACCCTCACGCAATCCGGCGGCAGCGTGTCGGGCACCTGGGCGCTGGGACAGGTGACCGGGCCGGTCAACGGCTCGATCTCGTCGGGCGGCGACCTGACGTTGAGCGGCAGCGCCAGTGCGTCGGGCGTCACGGCGCGCATCAGTTTCTGGGGCACGCGGGTCGTGGGCAACGCCATGTCGGGCAACTTCAACTACGACGCCAGCTTCACGGGAATCCCCGGGATAGCGGTCATTCGCGCCCGACTGATCAGCCTGAACAAGTAGCGCAGTGCGGAGTGACCTCGGCGGCACAACAGTCGAGGCCATCCGGACGCCTGTCGAACTTCACATGACTGAGGCGGCGCTTCAGTTCAACGCGCACTGACTCGGAGGGTGATTATGAGAACGATTAGATATCGCGGTGCAACAGCAGGGGCCCTACTACTGGCGGCGCTTGTCGCCAGCGGGTGTAGCGGTGGCGTGGAGAACCCAACGGGTCCGAGCGCGACACCGTTCTCGACAACGCTGACTGGCTCGGCCTTTTCTGGGGGGTATGCCTCCCAAACGGTGAACATCCCGAGAGCCGGAATGGCGGCGTTCGTGCTGACAGGGTTCGGCGCTGGTCAGCTTCCAGTGCTCGAGATCTTCAACGCCTCCGGCGTTTCGCTCGGCCGCGCCGAATGCCAGAACGGTAACTCGTTTTGCACCCAAGTCACTGTATCGACCAGAGTGCAGCCTGGGGCGCACGAAACGCGCGTGCGAGGTGGCAATCTGTCGGTGGGAGGCGCGCGTTACACCGTATCCATCAGCGTGAACTAAGCCTCAGCCAGAGGAAGCACTTGAGTCGGCGACCGAAAGGTCATCTCTCGGGATGACCGCATAGACCACCGCAACGGCAGCCGGACGGGAGCTTGGAGTGGCGCCTGGGCCGCGTGGCGCCGCTTACGTCTCCCGCCAACAGGAAGATCCGACGGGAGGCCTTCAGGCCGGGGCCGGCCTGCGACTGAAGTTCCTGTGAGACCTCTAGCTGGGGTCCCCGTGCAGCGTCCACGCCGCCCAGAAATACGGGTCGGCCCATCGCGGTTGCCGGCGCATCCAGTTTTGCGCATGCCGCAGCGCCGCCGCTGGTGCCAGTCTGGCCGGGCCCAGGTGGGCTTCATAGAACACCCGCATCAGCTCGGCCGTGGCTTGGTCGTCCACCTTCCACAGACTTGCGAGGACTCTCGGCACTCCCGCGGCCATGAAGCCGCGGGCAAGGCTCATCACGCCCTCGCCGCCGACTTCCTTGCCGGCAGCGGTCTGGCAGGCGCTGAGCACGACGAGATCGGCCGAGAGGCGCATGTTGTAGAGGCGCTGCATCGGTAGAAAGCCGTCGATCGGGGTCCCGCGTTCGTCCACCATCGAGAACGCCAGTCCGGAGAGTTCCGGTCGGGCTGAGTCGACGAGCGCGTGCGTGGCCAGGTGGATGATGCGGTAGCGCGCGGCAGCCGGTTCCAGGAGCACACTCCGCTTTGCCTGGAAGCCCATCGCGACGAGCGCGGAAGGCGACGCCACGAGCTTCGAGATGCTGAGGGCTTCGGTGCGGGTGTAGCCGAGGCGGGGCAAGGTACCGCCAGCAGCGCGCACCCCTGCCGCCTCGGCGAGAATGTCGAGTTCGGCAGGACCGCCTCGAGTAGCCGGAGCCCGTGTGCTTCGCGATGCGCCCAGCCTGGCGTCGGAGGATCCGAACACCGGGTCGGCCAGAATCGCCACGGTGCCGTCGGCGACAACTCGCGGTTCTCGACGGAGCGCAGACAAGGCTGAGGCCGACGGCAGGACGGCCAGTTCATGGTCGTCGACCAGTGGTGCCGTAGAGCCCGGCGCCACCAGACTGGCAAATGGCACCTGGTGAAGGGCGCCGTCTGGAACGACGACAACTCGACGATAGTGCGTGATCGACGGCTCGCTCGACAACGGCGTGAGCAGGAGCCGACTGGCTGTCTGCGTCGCCTCTCGCATGTTGGCCCGAGCGGCAGCGATCCTCGCAGACCGTTGCGCTGCCGTCTCACCGGCCGCCGTTTCCAAGCGCGCCGTCAGCAGGATTCGGAGGGAGGTGGCCGCACGTTCGAGTTCTTCTTGCGGTGCCAGCGTGAACACCCGCGCCCCGCTGCGAGTGATGGCCCAGACATGGCTCTTCGCCCGCCCGAGCGCGTAGTGCAGGACGACCGTGTCGTCATCGGGGATCGACGCTCGAACCTGGTCGAGGGTCCGCGGCGTATCTGCGGCAAGCGGCGCACGCGAGGCGTCAACGCGCTCCTGTGCCACGTCGTACGCAGCCAGTCGAGCGTCCCACTCGGCAAAGCGCCTGGCGCGCGCAGCTGGGTCGGTGGTGCGAGCGATGTCGTCGGCAAGGGCGTCGAGCTCGGCGCTCAGGCGTCGGGAGCGTTCAGCGGCTTCGGGATCCGCGACCACACCGATGCCCGCACCATTCATCCGGTCGAGCAGACCCCGAGCCCGGCCACGCTCGGACACGTGGAACGCTTCAGCGAGGTAGGGAGATCCCGGGTCGGTGCCGGCCATGTCCATCAGCACGCCCACGAGCGCTTCGTACTGGGTCTGCGATCGCTCCAGATAGCCGGTTCGCAGGCGCTCCGCCCCTACGCCGGCGCGCACGGCCTCGGTAAGATCAATGGACGTCGTCAGTTCGGCCGCGGCCTCGAACAGACTCCCTGCGTCCCGGAGCGCGAGGCCAAGATCGTGGCGCATCACCGCCTCCAGATGACGGCCTTCGGCCCGGCCCGCAATTTCCACGGCCCGCCTGAAGTAAGTTACGGCCTCACGTGGAGCCTTCTCCGCCATGGCGACCAGCCCGAGACCACGCGAGGGGCCGGCGTCCCAAGCCTTCGCTTTCTCGAAACTCGCTTCTGAGCGCTCGAATTCCCGCCTGGCACCGCCGAGATCACCCAGTTTGAGCAACACGAAACCGAGATCATTCACAAAGTAAGGATCATTCGCGGCGTCCGGCCGCGCCCTCAGGGCGGCCTCTATATGCTCCTTCGCCTTGGCAAAGTCTTTCATGTCGTACGCAAGCGCCGCGATCATCGACAACGTGAACGACTCGCCACGAAGGTCACCCGTGGCCCGTGTCGCCTCGATCGCCTTCGTGAAGTACACCTTTGCCGCGTCGAATCGCCCGAGCGATCGATTGAGGTTGCCGAGCGTCCTGGCGTTGAACGCGACGTTGCTGGTCTGGCCGTCCTGGGTCTGGAGCAGTTCGTATCCCTGGCGCGCATACTGCAGTGCCACGCCGTAGTTGTCGAGCTGGTAGTACAGCACGGCGACATTGGTCAGCAGCTCAGGCAGCTCGCGATCGAGCCCCAGCTCCCTGGCAAGAGCCACGCCGCGTTTGGCGAATGGCAGAGCGCCGGCGTGATCCCCTTTGAGGAAATAGCCACCGCCGACGTTGGTCGCCGCGGAGTACTCGATCCACGGCGCCGTGGCCCGCTGCGCAAGCGCGATGGCGCGCACGCCGTCCTCGATTCCTGCTGCAGCGTTGCCCATTCTCAAGTGAAGATCGCAGCGCGTCGTGAGCCCCTCAGCAAGGCCTTCGAGATTGTCGATGCCTTCGAAGTAGACAATCGCCGCATCCAGGGCGACCCTGGCTTTGTCGTACGTCGTGGCCTCGAGAAGGGCCGCACCAAGTCGGGCGCGAGCGCGAGCCAGCCAAGGTCCATCCGAAACCGCGGCCCACAACCGCGCCGACTCCTCGTACTTGGCGGCAGCCTGTACGAAGCCTTCGCGGGTGCCGGATTCGTAGGGTGTGTGTCCCGCCTCGAACGCGTCTTCGGCCGCGGTCCGTTGTTGGTCCGCCTCGGATGACTCGCGTCGTTCGACCAGTGTCACGGCCATGCGGCCTTGCCGTGGACCGTCGCCGACGCCAGTCACTCGAAGCGTGAAAGAACCAGATCGCGTCGCCACAAACGTTACCGGCTCGAGCCCATAGGCCTTCGTCGATGTGGTCCGAATGGCCAGCGGTCGACCCGTGGGGTCGGTCAACACGACCTCGACGTCGATGTTTCGATTGCGTACGGTGAGAGTGATCAGCTGACCCTCGCCGGCCGCAACCTGCACGGTCCGGCTCTGGCCTGTGGCAAGGTCAGCTTCGTAGATCTGGCCCGCCTGCTCGAGGACCTGCGCGGCCGCCTGCATGCTCGTGCGGGCGCTGACCACCATCGAGAAAACAGACAGGCCGACAAGACAGACGGCCACCCGCTCGAGAATCCGCGTGCCTTGGGAAGATGCGTGAAGGGCCATCGGGAGGTGAAGACCAGGGACTTATACCACCTGGTCGGCGTGGGGGGCCGGCTTTTCGACCGCGTCGTCGGGATCCCACAGCTTTTCGGCG
>JANORI010000890.1:0-4774 GCA_031415235.1 Acidobacteriota bacterium
CCGGGCACCTGGAAAGCGAGGGCATGCCGTCGCTCTATCGCGTGCACGAGGCGCCCGATCCGATGCGCGTGCTCGAGTTCGAGGAATTCGTGTCGTCCCTTGGCTTCAGCCTGGCGGCGCCACCGGGCGGCGGGCACCCACGCCACTTTCAGCATCTCGTCGATCGCATCCGCGGCGTACCCGAGGAGCGTTCCATCGCGTTCCTCATGTTGCGCACGATGCAGAAGGCCAGGTACGACGCGAACAACCTTGGCCATTTCGGCCTGGCCGCGCACACCTACACTCACTTCACGTCGCCGATCCGGCGCTATCCCGACCTGGTCGTGCACCGGGTGCTGCGCGAACTACGACACGGCGTGGCCGATGAGGAGCGGCGCGCCGAGCTCGAGGAGGCCCTGCCAGAGGTGGGCCTGCACGCCTCGGCCATGGAGCGTCGCGCGCAAGAGGCCGAGCGTGAGCTGCTACAGTGGAAAAAAGTACGCTTCATGGCCGACAAGATCGGCGAGGTGTACGGCGGGTACATCACCGGCGTGACCGCATTCGGTCTCTTCGTGCAGCTCACCGAGCATTTCGTTGAGGGGCTCGTGCACGTCTCGACGCTCGCCGACGACTACTACCGCTTCGATGAGCAGGCGCGCGTGCTGCTCGGAGAGCGCACGCGGAAGACCTTTCGGCTCGGCGATGCGGTGCGGGTGCAAGTGATCAAGATCGACCTCGATCGCCGCCAGATCGAACTGGGCGTGGAGGACAGCCTGGCCGCGGTGCGAGACGACGAGCGCGGCCGCGGTGCCACACGCAGTCGCGTCACGCCGTTCCGCGCGGGAGTGGGACGCGCGGCGCCGCGCCCGCGCGGGCGGATGGGGAAGCGGGAGCGCACTGCGCGGAAGAAGAGCCGGTAGGGCGCATGCGAACGATCATCGTCGGCACGGCGGGACACATCGATCACGGGAAGAGCTCGCTGGTCCGCGCGCTGACCGGTACCGACCCCGATCGGCTGAAGGAGGAGAAGGCGCGAGGCATCACAATCGAGCTGGGCTTCGCGCACGCCCCGGTGGCCCCCGACGTCGTGGCGTCGTTTGTGGACGTGCCCGGGCACGAGCGGTTCGTCCGCGCCATGCTCGCCGGGGTGGGCGGAATCGACGTGGTGTTGCTGGTCGTCGCCGCCGACGAGTCCGTGATGCCGCAGACCCGCGAGCACTTCGACATCTGCCGGCTGCTGGGCGTGGCTCGCGGTCTGGTCGTGTTGACCAAGTGCGATGTCGTCGATGAGACGGCGATCGAATTTGCCACGCTGGAGGTCCGCGAGCTCGTGGCGGGCTCGTTCCTCGAACACGGACTGATTCTGCCTGTGTCATCCGTCACCGGAGAGGGCCTCGACGCCCTGCGTGCCGAGCTGGCGGCGATGGCGCGTGCGATGCCGCCTCGTGGGCTGGCGGGTCCGGCCCGGGTGCCCGTGGACCGCGCCTTCTCGATGAAAGGCTTCGGGACCGTCGTGACCGGTACGATGGCCTCTGGCACCGTGGCAGTCGACGATGAGCTGGAGTTGCTGCCGGCTGGCGCGCGTGTCAAAGTGCGCGGCCTCCACGTGCATGGCCAGGCGCGCACGACTGCGGCGGCCGGCGAGCGCGTGGCCATGAACCTGGCGGGCGTGGACGTCGGCGGCGTGCCGCGGGGTAGCGTCGCGGCCGCGCCGGGCGCCTTGCAACCCACGCGACGCGTGGATGCTCGAATCACGATGCTGCCCGGAGCCGCACTGAAGCACGGAGCGCGCGTGCGCATTCACCAGGGCACCGCCGAAGTACTGGCGCGTGTGTCGGTGGCAGGGGCATCGGGCGTGGTGGCGCCGGGCGAGTCGGTCGACGTACGGCTGCGATTCGAGTCGCCAGCCGTGGTCACTCGCGCTGATCGCTTCATCCTCCGCAGCTATTCGCCGCTTGTCACGATCGGCGGAGGCGTGGTCCTCGATCCGCAGCCCCCACGAGCCGGTGTGCGCACCGCGCGGGGCGTGGCGCGCATGGCGGCGTTGCAGATCGGTGCCGATGCCGAGACCGATCGGCGCGCAGCGCTCCAGGTGATGCTCGCCGGTGCCGGACTTCAGGGCGTGTCGGCGGGCGACCTCGCGCCGCGGATCGGCGCCGCGCCTGCCGAACTCGCGGCGACGCTTGGCGCGCTCGACCGCGAAGGCGTGGTGGTGCTGGGCGGCGAGTGGGCCGTCGATGGTCCTGCCGCGAGCGCCCCGATCGCCGCAGTGCTCGCCGGACTCGCTGAGTTTCATCGCACGAGCCCCTTGTCGCCGGGCGTGCCGCTCGAGCAGGTGCGTGGCCGGTGGTTCGCCGCGATGCCACCGCCGGTGTTCGAACGCGTGATCGCCAGTCTGGTCGCGGCAGGGAAGGTCACGGCCAAGGACACGCTGTCGCTGGCCGGCCACCGCGTGGAGTTGACGCCCGACGAGGCGCAGGTCTGTGAATGGCTCGAACGGCGCTACTTGGAGGCCGGGTTCAGTCCGCCCGACGTCGCGGCGCTGCCAGGCGAAGTTCAGCGCGCGCCGGCGCTCGTCGAACGCATCGCGCAGTTGATGATCAAGCAGAAGCGTCTGGTCCGGGTGGACACGCTGGTGTTTCACCGGGACGTGCTCGAACGGCTGAAGCGGGACGTGGTAGCACGCAAGGCTTCGGTCGGTGGCGGGCCTGCGACCATCGACGTCAAGTCGTTCAAGGACGCCTACAACGTGTCGCGCAAGTATGCGATTCCGCTGCTGGAGTACTTGGACCGAGAGCGGGTGACGCGGAGAGCGGGCGACACGCGAATCGTGCTGTGACGCCCGGCCGGAGTGCCCCTCAGTCTTTCTTGTCGTCGTCCTTGAAGCCGGCCTTGAAGTTCTTGATGCCGGCCCCGATGCCGCGGCCGAGCTCCGGCAGCCGGTTGGCGCCGAAGATCAGAATGACGATCGCCAGGATGATCAGCATCTCCGGCAAGCCCAAGGGTCCGAAGAGGGCGAATGCGTGCATGGACATGGTCTGAATTCTAGCACTGTCGCTCACGGCTCCTAGGCGTGCGTCCAATCGGTGCCCGACTGCGTCAAATGGGGAGACACGCCGACGGCGCCGCTGACTGGCGTGCGGTTTGCACTTGTCTCGACGGAGAACCGTCGGTCAGAATTAGTGTTCGCGTCGCCCGACTCCCTGCGAATCGCGCCATGTCCGACCCACAGAGCACGGCCGTCCCCGCCCGCCGAGCGCCCAGCGGATCGACGCACGTACGGCTGGACCGTCCGGCTGAGGAGTCACTCGACTTCGAACAGCGTCGCCTGGGGGGGGCAGTTGGCGTATCCGTGGCGACCCACGTGGCGATGGTCGTCCTCATCGTGCTGGTCATGCGGTTCCTTCCGCGGGCGCAGATGGCGGAGATTCTGCCCGACCAGTTGCCCGAGGACATCGTGTGGCTCGTCGAAGAGGGGCCCGGGGGCGGCGGGGGCGGCGGGGGCGACAACACCCCAGAGCCGGCCAAGAAAGTCGAGCTGGCCGGCGTCGAGAAGGTCAGCGTACCCGTCGAGGTCGAGCCCGAGCCAGTAAAGGCGCCTCCCAAGGAGGAGCCGCCCCAGGAAACGGCGATTCCGGCGGTGCAGACCGCCGCGGCGGTCACCGAGGCGCCCGGAGCGATTACCGCCGAGCCGGCCGCATCGACGTCGGCCGGCAGCGGCTCTGGCGGCGGCGGCGGCACGGGCACCGGCGGCGGCTCCGGAGCCGGCGAGGGCCGCGGGCTGGGGGCTGGCAACACGGCCGGTACCGGCGGCGGCGAGTACGAGATCGGCAATGGTGTTGTGACGCCACGCGTTGTCAGAGAAGTCAAACCGGCCTACACGGCCGAGGCGATGCGCGCCAAGGTGCAGGGCGTGGTGTGGCTGCGTTGCATCGTGCTGCCGGATGGCACCGTCGGGCGCGTGGAAGTCGTGCGGTCGCTCGATTCTACTTTCGGCCTCGATCAGGAAGCCGTGAAGGCCGCGCGGCAGTGGCGCTTCATGCCTGGCACGCGGCAAGGCGAGCCCGTGGCCGTCCGCATCACGATCGAGCTCACGTTCACGTTGCGCTAGTCCAGGAGCTGTTCACGTGCGCCGAGCCACATCCCTTCTGCCGCGTGCCGCGCTGGCGGCCGTGCTGCCCATCCTCGCGGGCTGCGGCGTGAACGGACAGGCGGAAGCGCGGGGCGGCAGTCCTGCGGTCTTGACGGCTGGAGAGCAGCGGCTCGGCGCCGAGCGGCTCCGCGTGCAGGTCGTGCAGATCTACCCGCACGACCCGGGCGCGTTCACGCAGGGTCTGGTGCTCGCCGCAGGACGTCTCTTCGAGAGCACCGGGCTCGAGGGCCGGTCGAGCCTCCGCGAAGTGGACCTCGCGACGGGCAAGGTGCTGCGGCGTCTGGACGTGGCCGCACCGGTGTTTGCCGAAGGCCTTGCGCTCGTGGGCACGAGGCTGTTTCAGATTACCTGGAAGCATGAGACCGCCTACACCTACGACCGCGACACGTTCAAGAAGGGCCCGTCGTTTGCCTACACCGGCGAGGGCTGGGGGCTGTGCCACGACGGACACGAGCTCGTGATGAGCGACGGCAGCGCCCGACTTTCGTTCAGGGACCCGGAGACCTTCCGGCAAACGCGTGAGGTCACGGTGCGGGAAGAGGGGCGCCCGGTGGATCAGCTGAATGAACTCGAGTGCGTCGGCCCCCAGGTGTACGCCAACGTCTGGATGACCGACCGGATCGTGCGGATCGACCCGAAGAC
>JANORI010000891.1:0-4446 GCA_031415235.1 Acidobacteriota bacterium
AACCACTCCGGGGACTACGGCGGCCAACGCCACAGCCCGCTCACCCAGATCACGGCCGCCAACGTGGGCCAGCTCTCGGTGCAGTGGGCCTTCCAGACCGCGCAGCTCGGCAAGTTCGAAGCGACGCCGATCGTGCTGAACGGCGTCATGTACATCACGGGTCCCAACAACACCGCCTGGGCCATCGATGCGCGAACTGGCCGGCAGCTGTGGAGCTACCGGCGCGACCTTCCTGAAGGCATGGACATCTGCTGCGGGCGTGTCAATCGTGGCTTCGCCGTGCTCGGCAACCGCCTGTACATGAACACCCTCGACGCCCACCTGCTGGCCTTTGACATGAAGACGGGCGCCGTCGTGTGGGACGTCGTGATCGATGACTACACGCTCGGCTACAGCGCCACCTCTGCGCCCCTCATCGTGAAAGACAAGGTCGTGGTCGGGATCGCCGGCGCCGAGTACGGCATCCGCGGCTTCATCGATGCGTACGACGCCACGTCGGGCAAGCGCGCGTGGCGTTTCTGGACCGTGCCGGGTCCCGGGGAGAAGGGCCACGACACCTGGGAGGGCGATTCCTGGAAGCGCGGCGGCGGGTCCACGTGGGTGACCGGCACGTACGACCCGGCACTCAACCTGATCTACTGGGGCACGGGCAATCCAGGCCCCGATCTCTATGGGAACGACCGCGACGGCGACAACCTCTATACCGACTCGGTCGTGGCGCTCGACGCCGACACCGGCGTGATCAAGTGGCACTACCAGTTCACGCCTCACGACACGCACGACTGGGATGCGACGCAGGTACCCGTGCTCGGCGACAAGGTCATCGACGGTG
This sequence comes from Acidobacteriota bacterium, assembly GCA_031415235.1. Taxonomy (GTDB): domain Bacteria; phylum Acidobacteriota; class Vicinamibacteria; order Vicinamibacterales; family UBA2999; genus CADEFD01. The sequence goes on from JANORI010000891.1 coordinate 833, forward strand.
TGTCCCGGAAGGTGCTGATGTTCGCCAATCGCAACGGCTTCTTCTACACCATGGACCGGAGGACCGGGCAGCTGTTGGCCTCGCGGCCGTTCGTGAAGACGACGTGGGCCGAGAAGATCAACGCCGACGGGCGGCCCGCCGTGAAGCCCAACACCGAGCCAAGCGAGAACGGCACCGACGTGTGTCCCGACATCACCGGCGGAACCAACTTCATGTCGCCCGCCTTCAACCCGGCAACGGGTCTCTTCTACGTGACGGCTCGTGAGGTGTGTGCGACGTACTTCGGCTGGGAGCAGGAGTTCGTGGCGGGCGAGTACTACTTCGGTGGGGCGGCGCAGCGCACCGAACGCGGGTTCGGCGCGATGCGGGCGATCGAGCCCAGTACGGCGGGCGTGCGGTGGGAATTCAAGTACTACACGCCCTCGATGGCCGGCGTGCTCTCCACGGCGTCGAACCTGATCTTTGGCGGCGACATGGATGGCAACGTGATGGCGTTTGACGCTGCTTCTGGCAAGAACCTCTGGCACTTCCAGACCGGGTCGGCCATCTTCGCGGCGCCGGCGACCTACATGCTGGACGGCCGTCAGTTCGTCGTGATGCCGGCCGGCACGACGCTCTACGCCTTCGCGCTGCCGCCACGGTAGGCCTTGGTTGAGGTTGGGCCGCGGCCCGCCGGAGGCCTCCTACGGAGGGAGCAGCCGGATCACCGTCCAGTAGAGACCCACGGCCGCGATGGCCAGTGATGCCGGTACGACCACGCGCCGGTGATACCACCGATGATGCCGCCCCCAGCCAACGAGCAGGGCTGCGCCGGCAATGACGGTGAGCTGGCCAGCCTCCACGCCCAGATTGAATCCGAACAGGGCCACCGCGAAGTCGGCCCTCGGCAACTGCAGGCCGCTCAGCACGCCGGCAAATCCCAGCCCGTGTAACAGGCCAAACACGAACACGAGCGCCACGCGGGAACGGGTGAGGGCCTGCGTGCGCAGGTTCTCCACCGCGACGTACACGATCGAGAGCGCAATGAGTGGTTCGACCACCCGAGCCGGCAGCGACACGACGCCGTAGAGTGCCAGCCCGAGGGTCATGGAGTGCGCCACCGTGAAGGTCGTGACCTGCACGAGCACCGGACGCAGCTTTGCGCGCAGCAGGAACAGCCCGACGACGAACAGGATGTGGTCGAGGCCTTTCGGCAGGATGTGCGTGTAGCCGAGCGCGAGATACTCGCGCAGCCGAGACCAGACGGTGGGTCGTGCAAACGGCCCGCCGAGCGGGAGCGTCGTGCTCCACGCGTCGCCCTGTATCCATTCGGTCACCGACGAGCCGTCGGCCAGCGCGATTGTCAGCGGGTACGGATCGACCACCAGGCCGTAATACCACCTCAGCGAGTGAGCCGCCGGCGGCAACTGGCCGTGCAGCGTGTAGGCAGCCAGCGCAAGCTGACCTGCGGGCACGACGCCGGGCGGCGGTACGTAGTCGGCCGCCACCGGACGCACTTCGTGGCCGTCGACGAAGAGCACGACCCGGTCGATGATCTGCGGGGCGAGGGCGGCCAGGCGCGCATCGCGTACGGCCGCGTCGGTCGTGTCGGTGGACACGCCTCCCGCAAATGAGCCCATGCGCAGCAGCAGCCACGCCGGGTCGTGGGCCAGGCGCAGCGTGAAGGCGCCGTCGGCGGCCACGGTGAGGTGCACGGTCGTGCGCTCGAGGTCGTGGGCACGCAGCGAGGCCGCAGCCAGCACCGTGACGAGCGCGGTGGCGAGGCAGCGTGTCGTCGGTGGCGCCCCTCCACCGCCCGTCGGTGTGGCTACAACGTGGCCCGACGTACCCGGCGTTCCGCGCGCGCGCATCGCGGCTATCATATGCTCGCGCTCCCGCCGCCCTCTGAAGGGACGACGCTGAGGCACAGAGGCGATGATGCGAATCGTGTACCTGACGCTGGCGACGGCGATCGCGGCGGGCACTTCGGGGCTCCAGGCCCAGGCGCCGCCCGCAAAGGCCGAGGTCGTGATGGTGGCGGGCTGCCTGCGCGAGCAGGCGCCGGGCGAGTGGCGCGTCGTGAACGCCACCGAGCCGAAGCCGAGCAACGCCAACGCACCCGCGGCCGCCGAGTTGGCGGCCATGCCGGTCGTGGGCAAGAACCAGTTCCAGCTGATTGGCGTGTCGATCTTCGACCTGCCCAGCCACAAAGACCACACGGTCGTGCTCAAGGGGCTGCTCATTCCCGCCAAACCCATGAGCCGACTCAACCTCACGTCAGTCACGATGGTGGCGCCCACCTGCCAGGCCGGCAAGTAGGCGCGGGCGCTCACGGCGCGAAATCGCGGTAAACTGAGGCGTTTTGCCGGGGCGTGTTCCGCCCAGCGACCTTTGGGGAGATGTCCATGACGCGTCGCCTGTTGTTCGTGCTGATGGGGAGTCTGACGATGGCCGCCACGGCGGCGGCGCAGTCCGCGGCCCCGGCCGCGCCCGCCAGCGCACCGACGTTTGCCAGGGACGTGGCGCCCATCATGTTCGCCAAGTGCGCGAACTGCCACCGCCCGGGTGAAGTGGCGCCGATGTCGCTGCTGTAATACCAGGACGCGCGGCCGTGGGCCAAGGCCATCAAGGCCAAGGTGGTCAACCGCGAGATGCCGCCGTGGGGTGCGAATCCGCATCTCTCGCTGCCGATGCGCAACGACGTCAGCCTGAACGACAAGGAAATCCAGACGCTCGTGGCCTGGGCCGACGCGGGCGCGCCGCGCGGCAACGACGCGGACCTGCCGCCCGCGCCGACCTTCACCGAAGGCTGGACGTACGGCCGCGAGCCCGACTACATCCTCGAGATGCCGGTCGAGTTCGACATTCCCGCCGAAGGCGAACTCGGCGTGCAGACGTTCTTCTCGAAGATCCCCTTCACCGACGACAAGTTCGCCGAGGTGCTCGAGATGCGGCCGAGCAATCGCGCGGTCGTGCATCACTCGGGTGTGTTCGTCGTCGACCTCCCCGAAGGCTCACAGATCGTCGATGGCCGTCTCGTGGGACCCGACGGCAAGCCGTTCATGGAGCGCACGGAATCCGGGCTGCCGAGGACGGAAACGGGCGCGCTGCCCGGGGCGTCGAAGCTGCTGTCGTGGGTGCCCGGCCGCGGCCTCGACATCCATCGCGCCAATGTCGGCAAGCGCATTCCCGCCGGCAAGTACCTGAACTGGCAGTTGCACTACAACCCCACCGGCAAGCCCGAAAAGGACCGCTCGCGCCTCGGCATCTGGTTCAACAAGGTGCCGGTCACGCACGAGTTGCTGATCCGCCAGGCGGGGGATCCGATGGCCACCGACAAGACCGGCCTGTCGCTCTACCGCGCCGAGGGCAAGGAAGTCGAGTACAAGGCCGACACGGCGAGCACGCGCCGCAGCCGCACCACGCCGAACATTCCGCCCTATGTGGAGAACTGGTCGCTCATCGGCATCACGCCGGTCACCGAGCCCATCACCCTCTACGCGATGTCGCCGCACATGCACCTGCGCGGCAAGAGCCTGCGCTGGATCATCGTGTATCCCGATGGCCGCGAGCAGACGATTCTCGACGTGCCGAAGTTCGACTTCAACTGGCAGTTCAACTACGAGCTGAAGGAG
>JANORI010000892.1:0-4415 GCA_031415235.1 Acidobacteriota bacterium
GTCGGCCGACAGCACGCCTTGATCGGCAACCGAGGCCAGCGCCTCGCGCGCACGCTCGAGACTCCATGCCTCGAGCCGGTGCGCCACGGCAAACAGAAACGCGACGGCGGCGGCTTCGGCCCACTGACCGATGGCGACCGCACCCGCCGCCGACAGGCACACCAGCACGTGCATGTCGAGCCGCAGGTGCCGCAGCGCGGCCAGCGCGCGAGGCCACATGCGCCACAGGCCCACCACCACCGCCAAACCGTAGGCCGGTACCGCGCCTGGTGCGTGCCCGTGGGTCAAGACGTCTCCGCCCGCGTGACCAAAGAACGCCTCACGCACAGTCCCGGCTGCGGCGCCGTCGATGACCCAGCCCAGCAACGCGAGCGCGCCGCTCAGGACAACGTCGGTGTAGGCCGCCCGAGCCGGCGTCGCCGGCCGCGCTCCGGCCCCAAGCGCCGGCTCTACCGAGAGGCCCGTTCGCGCGATCGCGTCGACCACGCGAGCTTCGGAGGTTCGCGCGGGGTCGATGGCCAGGTCGACACGGCTATGGACGAGGTCAAACGCCATGTGCACCACGCCCGGGTCGCTTTCAAGCGCGCGGCGCACCAGCGCCACTTCGTCCGCGCAGTCCATGGCCGGCACGCGCAGGCGCACTTCGCTCAGGATTGCGGACGTGGCGGGCACCGGAGAAGACATGACGAATCGGTCGGCTGCGTCAGCGCCCGCCGAGCCTTCCATTATGGTGCTCGCGGCCCGTCCGCACCTATCGACGTACGGACCAGTGGAGGTCGGTCATCGCTCGACGGACGCGGGCGCGGGTTTCGCGGCAACCGATGTCGAAGCCAGCGCCGCGGTCGGAGGCAAGGGCCACGCGCGCACCGTCGGGCGCAAACACCGGGTCACGTCCACGCCGGCTGGCGCCTCGGCCACAAGCGGCGCGGCGTGCTTACCGTCGGCAGTCATCGTCCAGGTCGTGTCGAGTGCCGACACGGCCACGCGGCCCCCATCGGGCGACCACGCAGGATCCTGGCCCCCACAAGGGCCGTGCCCGCCAGCTGGGCCGCCAGTCCCACGCGGGCGGCGCTCCCCGAAAGCGCCAGCACGCCAGTGGCCATGACGAGCGCGACGCGGCGAAGCTTGGCGGCGGACCGCCCGCTGCGGCGTGCCGCGCGCACGCCGTGCCGTCCAGGCCGCCAGGTCATGACGCGTTCACTGGCCGCGCACGGCGTCGGCAATCTTCTGCGCCGACAGGCCGTAGTAGTGGACGAGCTCGTCGGGCATGCCGCTGCGCGGAATCTCGCGCACGGCCAGCCGGGTCACGACGGCACCGACCGGTGCCACCGCGCGGGCGACGGCGTCGCCGAGCCCGCCGACGGCATAGTGATCTTCCACCGTGATGAGCCGCGCGGTCTCGCGCGCGCAGCGCTGCAACGTGTCGGCGTCGATCGGCTGCAGTGAGTACGCGTCCACGACGCGAATGGCAATGCCCTCGGCCTTCAGCAGGTCGTGGGCCTTGAGCGCCTCGAACAGCGTGATGCCGGCGCCGATCACCGTCGCCACGTCGGTCGCGCTCTCGCGCAGCACGTGCGAGCCGCCAATGCGGAACGGCGCGTCGTTGGCGTAGATGACGGGCGTCTTCGGCCGCGACATTCGCAGGTAGACGGGCCCGGGGTGATAGGCCGCCAGCGCGACGAGACGCTCGGCGCACACGGCGTCGCTCGGGTAGAGCACCGTCATGTTGGGCTCGGCGGTCATCATGGCGAGATCTTCGAGAGCCATCTGCGAGGCGCCGTCCTCACCAATCGACACGCCCGCATGTGATCCTGCCAGCTTCACGTTGACGCCGCTGATTGCCGCCATGCGGATGAAATCGGCCGCTCGCGACAGGAACGCCGCAAACGTGGACGGAAACGGGATGGCGCCCCGGCTGGCCAACCCCATTGCCGCACCGATCATGACCTGTTCGGCGATGAAGCACTGATAGAAGCGCTCGGGGTGCTTGGCTTCGAAGCGTTCGCTGAAGCTGGAATTCTTCACGTCCGCGTCGAGCGCCACGACTCTCTGGTCAGCATCGCCCAGGCTGGCGATCGCCGTCCCGTAGGCTTCCCGGGTCGCGACGAGGTCGCCCAGGGCGTACCTCGGCGGCGCCACGGTCGCCGCGGCCGGCGCGGCGCCCGCCGGCACCGACGGTCGCGAGGGCCGGCGGATCTCGGCGGTGGAGCCGGCCGACTCGGGCACGACCTGCGCGTTGAGTTCGGCGAGGGCGCGGGCAAGTTCGTCGCCTTTCTTGAGGGCCTTGCCGTGCCAATTGGGCTGTCCGGCCAGGAAGCTCACGCCTTGCCCCTTCAGCGTGCGCGCCAGAATCATCGTGGGTTTGCCGCTCGTAGCGCGCGCCTCGGCGAACGCGCCGAGAATCTGCGACAGGTCGTGGCCGTCGATCGCGATGGCGTGCCAGCCAAACGCTGTCCAGCGGCGCTCGAACGAGCCCAGGTCGTGTTCGTGCTGCGTGCCCCGGCTCTGGCCGAGGGCATTCACGTCAGTGATGCCGACAAGGTTGTCGAGGCCGAAGAACTGGGCGGCCGCGGCCGCTTCCCACACCGATCCCTCGGCGCTCTCGCCGTCGCCCATCAACACATAGGTGCGGTAGTCGCTGCCGATGCGCCGCGCGTTGAGCGCCACGCCGATGCCGGCACAGAGCCCCTGGCCGAGCGAGCCGGTCGCCACGTCGACAAACGGCAGGCGCGGGGTGGGATGGCCTTCCAGATCGGAGGTGAACTTGCGGAGCTCGAGCAGGTCTGCGCGCGGGATGAATCCGGCTTCGGCCCAGGCCGCGTAGAGCAACGGCGCGGCATGCCCCTTCGACAGCACGAAGCGATCGGCGTGCTCGTGCTGGGGGTGCGCCGGGTCGTAGCGCATCTCCGCAAAGAACAGGGCCGCGACCAGATCCGCCGACGACATGCAGGTCGTGGGATGGCCACCTCCTGCCTCAGTCGTGGCGCGAATCGACTCGATGCGAAGCCGTGTCGCGATGTTCTTGAGCACCGGCACGACACGGGACGTCTCAACTGTCACGCAATTTCCTCCGGTGCGGAGTGTAGCAGCGCGCTCCTGAGACGGGCAACGCCGAAGAACGTGAGTCGGGGCCGAAGAGCGCGCTCTCCGCTAGAATGGACGGATGATCGTGCTGCGCTACGCCTACGTGCTGGCGCTCATCGTGTGGGTGGGCGGGCTCATCGCCGCTGGGGCGTTTGTGGCGCCGGCGCTCTTTGGCGTGCTCCAGGCCGAGGCGGGGCCGCAGGGCCGGATGCTGGCGGGCGCCGCGTTCGGCGCGATCCTGCGGCGCGTGCTCGTGGCCGGCGAAGTGGCCGGGGTCGTGATGTTCGTGACCATGACCACCCTGCGGCTGCTCGGCCCCAGACCGCTGAGCTACGGGATGCGCGCGCTGCTCATCGGCGCCATGCTGGGGGTCAGCGCCTACACCGCGCACGTCGTGTTGCCCGAGACCGACGGTCTCCGTCGCGCCATGGCCGGTCCGGTGGCCGAGGTCGCCGATGACGATCCGCGGCGCGTCCGTTTCGACCAGCTTCACAGTCTGTCCACCACCCTCGTCACCACGCTCGCCGTTGCCGGTATCGCGCTGGCCGCGTGGGAGGCGCGAGAATAGGGTTCCTGCGGTCTATGACACACACCATCACCCTCATCCCCGGCGACGGCATCGGTCCCGAAGTGACGCAGGCCGTCGTACAGGTGCTCGAAGCCGGCGGTCTGCGCGCCACCTGGGAACCGTTCGAGGCTGGCGCCACCTCGGTGGCCTCGGGCGGCACATCGCTGCCCGACGCACTGCTGGCGTCGATCCGCCGCACGAAAGTGGCCCTGAAGGGTCCCATTACCACGCCGATCGGCGAGGGCTTCCCCAGCGTCAACGTGGGCCTGCGCAAGGCGCTCGAACTCTACGCGAACCTGCGGCCGGTATGGAACCTGCCCAACGTGAAGTCGCGCTACGAGGGCGTCGACCTGGTCATCGTGCGCGAGAACACTGAGGATCTGTACGCCGGCCTCGAGCACACGGTCGTGCCCGGCGTCGTCGAGAGCCTCAAGATCATCACCGAGGTCGCCTCCACGCGCATTGCCCGATTCGCCTTCGGGCACGCCCGACGCCACCAGCGCGCGCGGGTCACGGCGATCCACAAGGCCAACATCATGAAGCTGAGCGACGGGCTGTTCATCGACTGCGCCAGGCGCGTGTCGAAGGACTACCCCGAGATACAGTACGACGAGCGCATCGTCGATGCGGCGTGCATGCAGCTGGTGATGTTCCCGGAACGCTTCGACGTGCTGCTGCTGCCAAACCTGTACGGCGACATCGTGTCCGACCTGTGCGCGGGTCTGGTGGGAGGGCTGGGCGTCGTGCCCGCCGCCAACCTGGG
>JANORI010000893.1:0-8523 GCA_031415235.1 Acidobacteriota bacterium
GCCTTCCAGGGCGTCGGCCGCGGGGGCTCGTTCGAGTACATCCAGGTGCACATGAACCGTGATGACGCGTTCGAGTGGTTCGGCGGCACTGCCGATGGCAAGCATCTCGTGGCCTCGAACACCGGCGACGACAGCTTCGACTGGACCTTCGGCTGGGGCGGGCGGGTGCAATTCCTGGCTGCGCACCAGCGCAGCGACGACGGCGACTGGGCCATCGAAGCCGACAACAACGAGTTCGCCAACGACCTGCTGCCGCGCTCGAATCCGCAGATCTACAACTTCACCAGCTGCGGCGACCCCGACTCGAACGAAGGTGCCGAGGCCTTCCGCGCCGTCCTGTTCCGCCGCGGCACCGCGGTGACGTTTCGCAACTTCCTGCTTCTCGGTTCGCGCACTCTCGGGATGCAGATCGACGGCGCCTCGACGCTCGCGCAGGTGACGAACGGCGCCACGCAGATCGGGGCCGGCGTGGTCTTCGGACCGGCGACGCCGCTGCACGCCAGCGTGCAACCGTTCGTGGCCAGCGGGCGCTTCCCGGATGTCAGGACCGGAGTGAATCCTGGTGTCGCCGACTGCTTCGTGCACGACAATCCAAACTTCCAGCCGTCGTCGGTGGCGACGCTGGCGGGCGGTCAGCTCGCCCCGATTCAGCCGCCCAACGACGGGTTCTTCGAGGCCGTGACCTTCATCGGCGCGGTGCCGCCGGCCCCGGCCGACAACTGGCTGACCGGCTGGACCTCGTTTCCTCAGCGGTAGACATCGCGCTCGACACCCCCGGCGGATAGCCGGGGGCAGGCGGGAGTCGGACCGGGCATACCGGTTCCGTCTCCCGTAGTAAGGTGCTCGTCACATGCGCGTCCTCGCCTCCCTCGTGTTCGTCCCCTTCCTTGCTCTCGTCGTGCTCCTCGTCGCATGTGCGCCCGCGGCGCCTCCGCTGGCGGACACGCGCGACTCGTCGACCGCCATCGCCCAGGGCGTGATCGACGCCATGAGCCGCGGCGATATCCAGGCCCTCGCGTCGATGGCGCTCTCCGAATCGGAGTTCCGCGATCACGTCTGGCCGGAGCTTCCCGCGGCCAGGCCCGAGCGCAATCTGCCGTTCTCCTACGTGTGGGGCGACCTGCGCCAGAAGAGCGCGGCCAGCCTCGGCGCCCTGATCACGCGTCACCGCGGGCAGCGCTACACGCTGGTGGACGTTCGTTTCGGCGAAGCGACCCCGTATCGCACCTATACGGTGCACCGCGACAGCACTTTTGTCGTGCGCGCACCGGACGGGCAGCGGGTCGACGTACGGCTCTGCGGGTCGATGATCGAGCAAGGCGGCCGGTGGAAGGTGTTCAGCTACGTAACGGGCGACTGACGAATGATCCGAGCGGCTTGACGCGAGAGCCCGATCGCGAAGGGGAGCGTCGCGAGATCGTCGGCCATCAGCGCGACATCAGCGGTGTCGAGTGCCACGGCGGTTCCGGCGCCGCCCATCGCGATGCCCACCGTGGCCTGCGCGAGCGCGGGCGCATCGTTCACACCATCGCCAACCATGGCCAGCCGCCCGTGCTGGCCCATCAGCGACTGAATCGCTGTGACCTTGTCTTCGGGCAACAGCTCAGCGCGAACGTCGTCCACTCCGAGCTGACGCGCCACGGCCTCCGCGACGCCGCGGTTGTCGCCCGTGAGCATCACCAGCGGATGCAGGGAAAGCGCACGGAGCTCTGTCAGCACGGCCGGCGCCTCCGGGCGAGGCTGGTCCGCCAGACCGATCACGCCGAGCCAGCGCGTTCCATGCCTGACGGCCATCACACTCCGCCCGGCTCACCGACGCGTCAAGGACGCCCTCTACCGCCTGAAGCGCCCGTTCGAGCCGGCGCCCTCCGTCTTCGCCCGTAAGAGTGCGAAACGGAATCGACGTGTGGCCGAACTCGTCTGACAGCCGTGCGCCAGACGCTCTGACCAGGCGCTCGACATCCGGCAACTGGATGCGCGAGGGGTCGAAGTGCACGCACAGCGCTGCGCCGTCCTTGGTCGGATGCGTCAGCGAGATGCCGTCCCGGTCCGCCACCAGACGCTCGAGTCGGCGTACGCAGGCGTCGTCTGCGCCCGGTGCGTCGGGAAGCACCACCGACAGCGGAACGCGAGCGCGCGAGATCACGATTGCGCCTCCGATACGGAAGGAGAAGGCCGCCAGCGCTCCAAGAGGACGTAGAACGTGGGGAGCACCAGCAGCGTGAACAGCGTGGACGTCACGAGTCCGCCCACCATCACCACGGCCAGCGGACGTTCGATCTCCGTGCCGTGCAGGCGCAGCACCAGGATGGGCAGCAAGCCCAGGATCGCCGTGCCGGCGGTCATGAGCTTAGGACGGACACGACCGAGGCTGGCTTCGCGCAACGCGTCACGGAAGGGCACACCCGTCGCCACCAGCCCGTGCATCTGAGTGGCCAGCACCAGGCTGTTCTGCACGGCGATGCCGAACAGCCCAATGAGACCCACGAGCGAGGACACGTTCCAGGTCTCGCCACTCAGGTAAAGCGCGACCACCGCCCCGACGAGCGCGTTTGGCACCGTGGCGAGGATCAAGAAGGTTTCGCTGAACGACCCCAGCGCCACGTAGAGCAGCACCATCACGATGAAGAGCGCGATGCCGATGGCGACCGAGAGCGAGCGCGCGGCGCGCTGCTGGCTTTCGACGCGTCCCCCAATGTTGACGAAGTAGCCGGCCGGAAGCGTCAACCCGCTGTCCAGGGCCCGGCGAACGTCCGCTGCTGTGCCGCCCAGATCTCGGCCTCGCACCGACGCCTCTACCGCGATGCGGCGCGTGCCCGCCTCGCGCCGAATAGCGCCGGGTCCAAACACTTCGTCGATGGTGGCCAAGCTCGACAACGGCACGGGCTGGCCGTCGTGGCTGTTCACGACGAGCCGGCGAATCGCCCCGAGGTCGGTCCGACGATCGTCCTGCAGGCGCACGACCAGGTCGTAGCGGCGCTGCCCGATCCACATCTCGGACATCTCCTCGCCCACGAGGCCAACCCGCACCGCCCGAATCACATCGCCAGGCGCGAGGCCCGCGCGTGCGGCCGCGCGCCGATCCACGGCGATGCGTAGCTGTGGAAGGCCCGTCAGGGTCTCTGCGCGTAGGTCTTCAATCCCCGGCACCTTCTCGATAATCTCCTGCGCCCCGGAGGCCAGCTTCTGCAGAACGTCGAGGTCGGGCCCGAAGATCCGCACGGAGAGATCCGCGGGCGTGCCCCCGAGGCCTTCGTCGATGCGCATACCGAGTGGGGTGGTGAACAGCACTGAAGCGCCAGGCGCCGATTCGAGCGCCTCGCGCATCGCGCCCTCCAGCTCCTCCAGGCTCCGGCTGCGATCGGGCTTCAGCACTACGAGGACGTCCGACAACGTGTGCGGCATGGGGTCTTCCGTCCGTTCCGCCCGTCCGGTGCGTCGGACCACATCGTCGACCTCTGGAAAGGCGCGAAGGGCGTCCTCGACGCGATGGTTCAGTCGGTCCACCTCTTCGAGCGACGTCTCCTGCGGCAGTTGCGTCTGCAGCAAGAACGCGCCCTCGTCCAGCTTCGGCATGAAGTCGCTGCCGATCCAGAACGCCAGTGACAGGGCAGGCACGGCAACGACCACCGACAACAGGCTCACGGCGCCGGCGTGCTCGAGACTGCCATCGAGCAGGGGCTGGTACAGCCGCTTTACCTGGCGAATAGCCCACGTGTCCTGGTCGCCCTGCGTGCGACCCGCAAAGAGCCACGAAGCGAGCACGGGCACGACCGTGAGCGACAGCACGAGGGCCGCTCCAAGAGTGGCCACGACGGCGGCGGCCAGCGGCTGATACATACGACCTTCGATGCCGGTCATGCCGAACAGGGGGAGAAACACGGCACTCACGATGAGCGTCGCGAAGGCGATGGGACGGCCCACTTCCACGGCGGCGTCGCGTGCCACGCTTACCGTGATGCCCGCGTGGAAGCGGTGCAGCATGTTCTCGACCATGATGATCGAGGCATCCACGAGGAGCCCCACCGCGATGGCCAGGCCACCCAGCGTCATGGTGTTGAGCCCCACGCCAAGCGGCTGCAGGGCGAGACCGGCCAGCGCGATCGACGCCGGAATCGTGAGGGTCACGATGAACGCCGCGCGCAGGTGCCCGAGCAACGCGAACAGGACCACGACCACGAAGGCCGCGCCAATGAGCACCGCGCGCCCGACGCCGCTCAGGGACGACTGCACCAGTGTGGACTGGTCGTACACCGCCCGTAGTTGCACGCCCTTTGGAAGGCCGGTGCGAATCTCTTCGACAGCGGCGCGGATACCTTCAGCGACGACCATCGTGTCGGCGCCGAACTGCTTCACGATGCGGCAGCTCACGACCTCTCCGCGCAGCCGATGAGCGACGCCGCGGCGCACTGCCGGCCCTTCTCGGACCTCCGCGACGTCGGCCAATAGAATGGGTCTGTCTCCGCGGACGGATACCACGGTGTTCTGCAGGTCCTCGATGCCGGCGGCCCGGCCCACGGCCCGCACCGTCCATTCCATCTGTCCCTGCACCACGAATCCGCCTGACGCATTGGTGTTGCTCTCACCCACGGCGTGCAGCACCTCGTCGAGGGTCACTTTGCGGGCCATCATCCGGTCGGGGTCGAGCTGCACCTGGAACTGACGGAGATAGCCACCAAGGCGCTCCACAGCCGCCACGCCGGGTACCGCCAGGAGCCGGTTGCGCACTTCGAACTCGGCGAGGTCGCGCAGCGTCATCAGGTCTGCGCTGCCCTCGTCGGCCTCCAGCGTGAACTCGAAGATCTCGTTCAGTCGGCCCGTAAGGCTCGAGATGAGTGGCGGCTCGGTGCCGGGCGGTAGCTGCGCCGACGCCTGGCCCACGCGCTCGGCCACGAACTGCCGCGACCGGTAGTAGTCGGCCTCCGGCTCGAATTCGACCGTGACCTGCACCACGCCGAGCTGGGCCACGGAGCGGATGCGACGGACATCGGGCAGCCCCGCCAAGGCTGTTTCCATCGGGATGGCGATGCCCGTTTCCAGCTCCTCCGCGCCCATCGCGGCGTTCTGCACGATGACGTTGAACACCGGTGAGGCCAAGTCTGGGAACACATCCCGACGCAGGTCTCTCACGTACAACCCGCCGACGGCGATCCCCGCGACGGCTATCAAGATCGCCAGCGCGGGCTTGCGGAAACACGCGTGAATGATCGCGGCAATCATCTAGGCCTCAGTGCTCGTCGGCGTCGGCGCCGCCGCGGAGCTTTTCTGCCTCGGCCTTCAGCACGAAGGCGCCTTCGACGATCACGGTTTCCCCGGCCACGAGGCCCCGGAGCACTTCTACCTCGCGCCCGAGGTCGCGCCCGCGTCCGACTACGCGGATCTCGAACACGCCGTCACTTTTCGGTACGAACGCCACCCAGTTGTCGGCCAAGCGATGCAGGGCGGCCACGGGCACGCTGAGTACCATCGCGCCGCTGGTGCCGACCTGGATGTCGGCGCTCGCCGCCATCCCGGGACGAAGGGTGGCGGTGGGGGCCGCCAGGGCGATGCGAATGGGGATGGTTCCGGAACTGGCGTCCACCTGACTGCCTACGTAGGTCACCTTCCCCGGGAACGTCTGCCCGGGCATGGCAGGGAAGGATGCCGTGGCGGAGGACCCGGCCGCGACGCGGACCGCGTCACGCTCGAAGGAGTGCACGACGAGCCAGAGCGCCTTCAGATTGGCGATCTTCATCACCGACCTCGAACCATCGACCATCTGTCCGAGCGCAAGGTCACGCTCGATCACCGTACCCGCCAGGGGCGCCCGGACGGCGAAGTACGCCGGCTGCGCCGTCGGCGTACTAGGGTCGCTGACGCCCATCGCCGCCAAGGCGGCGGCAGCAGACGTGAGTGCCGCCCGAGCCGCGGCCGCCTCGGCGTCCGCCTCCTGCACCTCGCGAACGGCCACGATGCGTTCGGCCGCCAGTTCACGCTTGCGAGTGAGGGCTTGGCTGGCCAACGCCTCCCGGGCCTGCGCGCCGTGCCAGTCGGCCCGAGCGCGGGCGAGGTCGGCGCTGTGGAGCACGGCGAGCGTCTGTCCAGCCTGGACGACTTGGCCGACCGTAGCGCGCAGTTCGATCACGCGGCCGGCGAGCGGGGAGGCCACTTCCGCGTACGCGTCTTGATTGACCTGCAGTTCGCCGAGCGCGTTCACCACTTGAGCGCCAGTGCGGGACTCAACCACGGTGGTCGTGAGACGCAGATCGCGCAGCATGTCCGCGGCCACGCGCAAGACGTCGTCGTCCCCGTGGGGCTCCTCGGTAGGCGCGACCGCGTCCTCTGTGGCCGTCGGCGACGCAGGCGCGAGTTCGGTCCTCCCACATCGACCACAACTCGCTGAGGCCACAACGAACACCAGCACAATCCACAGACGAGACGCGTTCATCGCAACACCCCCGCAGCGCTGTCGAGTTCGGTGCCGGCAAGCGCCACGGAGTACAGCAAATCCACATGAGACAACCGGGTATCGAGGAGTTCCCGACGCAGCAGCAGCCATTCAGCGAGGCTGATCTGGCCAGCTTCATAGCTACGTCGCGCCAGGGACTCGCTGTCATCGAGCCCGGGCATCGCATCGCGCTCGAACGCGCCGAGGGCAGCGTGCTGCATGCCATGGGCGGCCCACAAGGTCCGCACGCGTGTATCGAGAGCGCGACGTACGAGCTGCGCTTCGAGGGTGATTCGGCGAGCGCGTGCGGCGGTGGTCGCGTCAAGTCCCTGTCCGCTGTTGAACACGGGCAGCGTCACCGAGAGCCCGCCGAGCAGGATGTTGGCGCCTTGATCGCGCTGATAGACGGCGCTGACACCGAACGCGGGCCGCGCCAGCGTGGTTCGCACCTGCTGGTCAGCTGCGGTCTCTTGCTGCTCGGCGGCAAGGCGCTGCATGTCGGGGTGGTCGTCGAGGCCCGCCACGAGAGCCGAGACGTCGCGAGCGCGCGCATGGTCGCCGAGTCGACCCTCCTGGTCGATACGCCCTGTGAGACCGAGCCGCTCGGCGAGTGCGCCAAGAGCGACTTGGCGGCGCGCCTCGGCACTGGCGGTCTCGGCGGCTGCCTTTGCGGCTGCGCCCCGGGCCAGGTTGACGTCGAGTATCGGGACGTCGCCAGCGTGGAAACGACGCTCGGCGGCACGGGCGACATCCAGTGACACAGCACCCACAGACCGAAGAATCTGGGCGCGTTCGCCGCAGTAGAGGGCCTCGAGAAAAGCGGCGGCTGCCTCGCGAACGGCGTCGCGGAGCGCCACGCCATTGGCCGCTTCCGCGCTTCTGATGTCGGCGTCCACCCCCGCGAGGCGCGCTGCGCGTGCCCCTCGCGGCTCGAATCCCTGACGAAGCCCGACGTCGGCATCAGCGGCGCCAGGTCCCGATCGGGGCCCTGCGATCACATCGAACTCGGGGTTGGACTGCCAACGCAGGGACGCTCCTACGCGGCCGCTTCTCGCTTCCTCGAGTCGCAACCCCGCCAGCTGCGCGGCTGGTGCGGTCGTGCGAGCCCGCGCGAGCGCGTCCTGGTACGTCAACCGTACGTCTTGCGCGTGCGCGAGCGTTGGCCACAACAGGACCCACAACCACACGCGCGGAGACGTTCCGCGTACAGCCATGACCGAACCTCGATGAGTGGGATGCGAACGGAGCGCGCAGCTACCGCCTGGAAACGGCGGCGCGCAGCCCAGACGAGGAACGAGCTAGGCGAGGGGGACGTGCAGGACTTCGCGGAGGGCGCCAGCGGGAAGGTCGCCCGCCTCGTGCAGCTGTTCGGGCGGTGCAACCGCCAGAGGTGCCGCGGAAACCGCCACCGCGGCCGTGAATACCTGGCCCGTCGTGCAGCACGAGCACGTGGGGCAGAGAGGCGTGCAGGCATCCGATTCGTCCTGGCGGCCTTGCTCCAGCAAACTGCATGTCTCAGGCGAGACGAACGGCACGATCGTGACTTGGCCGAGGAGCAGCGCGAACAAGGTGGCGGCGACGAGCCTCATGTCAGGACGCCCGAGTGTGGCACGTCCAACGGTTCATTGTCGAGGCGCGGCGCACTCCACGACGTCTGCTACGGAGGTTGACCCCCGAAGGTTTCCTGTGACCTCCCCGCCTCGAAGTGGCCTACTTTTCGAGCGGCGCCACCAATTTGCATTGGGAGACCTGACGAGAGCCCCTGGGGCGAATCGACTCGGTCAGCCTCCGACAGCCTGAGCGGCTGCCCTTCGTTCGCCGCTGCCGCGAATTCGACTGCTCGAGCGAGCAGATACGCACGTTGGTCGGTCTGCTCGACAACCGGTCGCTACCTACCGCTCGCGATGGAGACACATGTAACGTCGATGTAACCGAACTTGTGGCACACTCTGCGGGCCCGGCCGCTCGTGGCCGTGGCGTGAGGAGTCGCTGTGGCGTTTCGCCTGATCCCGAAGGAAGAGAAGTTCTACGCCGATTTCATCGCCCTGGCCGACCGCATCGTGTCGGGCGCCACCCTGCTCGAGAAGATGCTGTCT
>JANORI010000894.1:0-1958 GCA_031415235.1 Acidobacteriota bacterium
GACAAGTACTCAAGGCCGCTGACGCGGCGTGGAACTGGGAGTGACTCATTGGCTATAGCTGACGTCGCATGGTGCAAAAGCGCGGCGTGATAGTGCCCAATTGGCATGGGTGGAGATCCATTAGATAGACGGATCGATCCAATAGATTCAATACATTATGGAGATCCCAGCGCATCGAGAGGGCCGAACTGTGGCACCTTTGGTCAGCGCCGGACCAGAGGTCCGGGGAAAGGACCATCACGATGCGGAACGCGACGATGCGTCAGGCAGACCCCATCGACGGGTTCGCCGAGGCGGAAGTTAGCTTGTCGGGATTGGTGCGTCGCCTGCAATCAGTGGATACTGCGCGCATGTCCCACAGCGATCTCGAAGCGATGTTGGAGCAACAGGGGCGCGAATTAATGCGGCAACTCCTGCAGGCGCATCTCGATCTCCGTGCGCAGGCGACGCCCACGGGCCCGGTGGTCGGGGCGGACGGCGTGGAGCGGACGCACACGCGCCACGGCGCGCGCGCGCTGGAGACGCTGCTCGGCACGGTGCAGGTGACGCGCGAGGGGCATGGCGCGCGGGCGCGCGAGACGCTCTTCCCGCTGGACGCGGCGCTGAATCTCCCCACGGAGCGGTACTCGTTCGGCATTCGGCGGCGCGCGGCGGAGGAGGCGACGAAAGGGGCCTTCGACGAGGCGGTCGCGGTCTTGACGACACACTCCAGTGCGGCGGTGGCGAAGCGCCAAGTGGAGCACGTCGTCCGCCGCGCCGCGGCCGACTTCACCGACTTTTATCTCGCGCGCCGGCTCGCGTGGCCCGACGAGACGAGCGCGTCGAGCCGTGTCCTGGTGCTCACGTTCGATGGCAAGGGCGTGCCCATGCGCCCGGGCGACTTGCGCCCCGCGACGCAGGCGGCGGCGGCCCGCCGCGTGCGCACGCTGGCGACGCGCCTGACGAAGGGCGAGAAGCGGCACCAGAAGCGCATCGCGCAGGTCGCCGCCGTCTACACGATCGCGCCGTTCACGCGCAGTGCGGAGGACATCCTTCGCGAGTTGCGTCCTGCCGACGCGCCCCGCCCCGTGCGCCCCCGCCCCGAGGGAAAACGCGTCTGGGCGAGCCTGGCGATCGAGCCCGCGGAGGTCATTGCGGACGCGTTTCTCGATGCCTCGTCCCGCGATCCGACCCGTCAGAAGCGGTGGGTCGTCCTCGTCGATGGCAACGCGGATCAGTTGGCGCGGGTGCAGGCGGCCGCGAAGCGGCACCGCGTGCCCGTCACCATCGTCCTCGATCTGATCCACGCGCTGGAGTATCTGTGGAAAGCGGCCTACGTCTTCCACCCCGCCGGCTCGCGCGAGGCCGAGGCCTGGGTGTCGGAGCGCCTGCTCTGGCTGCTGTGCGGCGATGTCGGACAGGTCATCGCCTCCATTCGCCGGACGGCGACCCTCCGCGGGCTGCGGGCGAAGGCACGGAAGCCCGCCGACACCTGTGCCACCTATCTCGAGAACCACAAGGCGTACCTGCACTACGACACGTACCTCGCCGCGGGGTTCCCGATCGCGACGGGCGTGATCGAAGGCGCCTGCCGCTACCTGGTGCGCGACCGCATGGAGATCACCGGCGCGCGGTGGAGTCTGGACGGCGCCGAGGCGATTCTGCGGCTGCGGTCGCTGCGGGCCAGCGGCGACTGGGACGCCTACTGGCGGCACCATGAGCAGCGAGAGCAGCAGCGCAACCACGCGGAGCGGTACGCCGACGCCACGATTCCGCCACTCACGCCGCCCGTGTCACCCGCACGACGAAAGGTCACAACCCCGCATCTGCGCGTCGTGAAATGATCGAGGAATTACAAGGGTCTGGCGTCTATCCAATGGAGCCGCACCCTCTTTCAACTGATAGACGGTCTCGAGCGTGTTCATGAAGCAGTCGCGGAACACCACGACCCCGGCACGTCCCTCCGTGGTCTCGAGCGA
>JANORI010000895.1:0-1957 GCA_031415235.1 Acidobacteriota bacterium
GCGCGGCCGTGGTGCTCGAGATGAACGGCGACGTCGTGCGCAGCGCGCGCGTCGTGCTCGGCGGCGTCGCCCCGATTCCCTGGCGGTTGCCGGCGGTGGAGAAGGTGCTGACCGGCCAGAAGATCACGGATGCCGTGTTGCTAGAGGCCGGCGAGGTCGCGGTTGCGGGCGCCCGCCCGATGTCGCAGAACGCCTACAAGGTGCCGCTGACGCGGAATCTCGTGCGGCGCACGATCAAGGAACTGGCCGGGCGCGCCTAATCTGATATGGAACGACCCTGTCAATCCAGCTCGGTGGTCCCACCAGAGCATTGTTCATCAACGCGTCCTTTCTTGTCTTCGTCTTCGCCGTCGAGATCGACTGAACGCAGCATCGGTGGTGGCCGAGTCGGCTATTGCGACGGTTGATCACTCTGATATTCGCGGGTCGAAACCGCATAATCGTGATCCGTCGGGAGCTGCCTCGGACTAAGAGCGCGGGTCGAGCCCGGAGGCTCGCCGCATAGATTAATCGAGGGTTCTCCTGTCCGTGTGCCCCTCGACCACCACCGATGCTGCGTTCGATCTGTGACATGGACTGCGATGCCTGTGCGCTGGCTACGCCGCCACGGATGTCGGGTGACGGCCTTCCACGTTCACGCCGATGGCCCAGATGAATCCCAAGAGCTCGCGACCGACGGCGGTCACCGTTTCTTGTTGGCATTTCCCCCGCGCAGTCAAATGACGGTAGCGAGCGTGCAACCGGTGCTGAGCCTTCCACGCGATCGCGTTCACGTCAGCGCTGACGGGTGCCTGGCGCTTCCGAAGCGCGGGGCCCACGGCCGGTCGGTGTCGATAGGCCCACGCCGCTTCGATGACGATGCGACGGAGATGGGCGTTGCCCGTTTTCGTAATCCCCCCGCGCCGGGTGCGCGCCCCGCTCGAATTCTCACGCGCCACGGCCCCGCTGTAGCCCATCAGCTGTCGGGGTGTGGCAAAGCGCGAGAGCTCGCCGACTTCGCTCACGATCGTGGCCGCCGAGACACGCGCGATTCCGCGCAGCGCCTGGAGCGCCTCGATGACGGCGCGCATCCGCTCGGGTGCCGTCATCACCGCGTCGTCAATCGCGCGCTCGAGCCGGGCGATGCGATCGGCCACGTGTTCCACCTCGTGGAGGTAGTCCAGTAAGGTGGCCTCCTGCGCGGCGTGTTCAAAGTGCACGGTCTTCACCCAGGTCAGGTGGGCCTGCGTCCACGACGCCATGGCGGGGGATGGGCGGCGTCCGTGGCGAAGCAAGAACTTGCCCAAGCGATGGCGCGCGCGCAGCTGATCCTTCTTCGCGGCCTCGCGGGCCCGCACCAGATCCCGCAGCGCTTCGTGGGTGGCGTCCGGCACCCAGACCGGTGTCAAATCGCCTGCCCGATAACTCCGCGCCAGCTTCAACGCGTCGCGTCGATCCGTCTTCACGCGATCGCCCGCCTTCACGGGCACCAAGGTGGGCGCGATCACGTCGCACTTCACGCCCAGCGCCGTGACCTGCCAATACACCACGTACCCAGTGGGACCGGCTTCGTAGCACACGCGCAGCTGTTCCGCCGGCCCGAGTTTCTTCATCAGCTTCCGGATCGACTCCGGTCGATTCGGAAGCACCCCGAGCGACCGCACCTCGCCGTCCGGTTCCGCCACCGCAACGGCAATCGTTTCTGCATGGACATCCAGACCCACAAATCGTACGTTGCTCATGACCGGCTCCTTCGTGTGTGGCTCTGCGTTGTGCAGCACTCCAACTCGCAGCGTAATCCACGAGCTGCGAATCGGAGCCGGTCGTTCCATTCTGACTAACGTACGTGGCGGCGTTGGCGGCGGTACGCAGATTCTGCCGCGTCACGAGATGTCTCCGTGCCAGGCCCCGTTACAATTGGTCGGGCATCGGCTATCGTCTGAAGCGTCCAGGAGGTGTCGTGCGAACTCTGTCTACG
>JANORI010000896.1:0-11481 GCA_031415235.1 Acidobacteriota bacterium
CACCGACGCAAAGTGCGAGCGGATGTCGTCTTCAGTGGCGTTGTAGGGCAGATTTCCGATGAACAGTCGAACGGCTGGCACGATGGTTACTCTGGGAAGTCCGAGCAGGGGCTCATGGGTTGACGACGTGTCGATGTCTCCACGCGCAGGTGGTGTTGGGGCGACGTGTGAGTGCGCAGGGATTGCGTCAGGTGAGTAGGGACGCGGGGAGCCATCAAGATCGTAGAGCTGTCCTCGGCTGAGGCAGCATAGCAGGAAGCCCAGGCGTCTGCAATGAGGGACGTCAAGGCAACGCGTCGCAGGGCGGAGCCGCGAGCGCCGCCAGGATTTCTTCGAGCGCCGCCTTCCGCTGCCGCAACATGTCGCGGTGCAGGGGCCGACAGGCCGCCTGCAGCTGAGCCGTAGTTTCGGTGAGCGCCAACACCGCCGACTCGGCCTTGTGCCGCCGTTCCAGCTCCTCCGGCGAGGCCTTCGGCCCCGTGACCGCCACGGCGCCCGAGTCGGCCTGCTGCGATTCGACGGCTTTGCTTTCCCAGCCCCGAGCCATGTCATCAGCATAGCAGCTGGGGCCGACAACGGCGGCCGTCCCGATGGCCGACGTCGCCGCCGCCGAGGTAGACTGCTCCGGTTCCTCGCGGGCCCCGTCCCGTGCACGTCAATCAGGGGCCCTACCTGCGCCGGATGCTCGCTTCAGCGCGGATGGAAGTTACCCGAGCACACGCAACACGTGCGCTCGGCGCGGCCCCCAGGTCGTTGCTCCGTACGCGCCGGGACCTTGTCATGTCTGACCCCGATGGGCATCTCATCACCTTCGCGGAACGGGTCGGCTGATCGTGCACGACACTCCGGCCGGCAGGGTACGGCGCGTGGACGGCGAGGAAGCGGCGGCCCTGCTGGCTGCCGGTGAACTGACCGTGGTCGATGTGCGCACGCCCGACGAGCACACGCGGCTCGGGCACCTGCCGGGCTCGCGTCTGCTGCCGGTGCACCTGATGCTCTCGGCGCCAGCCGTCCTGCCCGACGACGGCCGGCCCGTGCTCGTGTACTGCGAACACGGCGTGCGCAGCGCACACGCGGCCAGTCTGCTCGCGGCTGCAGGATGGGAGCTGGTCTACGACCTGTCCGGCGGCATGGCCGCATGGCGGGGCGCCCGTGAGTTCGGGGCCTCGGCCGTCGAGGGCCCGGCAGGGTGGGTGCTCGACAACGGCGACCTGGTGCGTCCTGGCATGCGCGGACTCGACCTGGCGGCAGGCCGGGGCCGGCATGCGCTGTTGATGGCCGGCGCCGACGTCGCCGTCACCGCCATCGACCGCGATCAGGCGCGCATGTCGAGGCTTGCACAGCTCGCCTCGCGGCTCGGACTGTCGATCGACACTCGAGTCCGCGACCTCGAGAGCGGGGAGGTGGACCTGGGCGAAGCACGGTACGACCTCGTGATCGTGACCTGCTACCTGCATCGGGCGCTGATGCCGGCCATCGTGCGCGCCGTCGCGCCTGAGGGCGTGCTGCTCTACGAGACCTTCACCACCGCGCAGGCCGCGCGGGGGAAGCCGACCAATCCCGACTATCTGCTGGAACCGGGCGAGCTGACGCGGTTGGTGGCGCCGCTCGAGGTCATCAGGCAGCGCGAAGGGGAGGTCGACGGCCGGATGGTGGCCAGCGTGGCCGCGGTCAACGCGTCGCGGCGGCCGGCGTCGTGAACGCGTCGGCGGCGCGCCGCCACTCGGCAGCGATGCGGGCCGCGGTCACGCCGTTGTGCGAGCTGTGCCAGGTGACGGCGCCGCGCGTCACGACCAACGCCTGGGGCGACTCGTGCCGCACGCCGAGCAGCGACGCGATGCGGGCCGACAGCAGACGGTGTCGCTGTATCACCACCTCGTGTACTGCCGCCGGCACGACGCCTCCTTCGAGACCGTCGCGGACCATGAGGCTCACGCCACAGGATTCGCTATGCTTGAAGAGAATGACGGGCTCGACATGGGACTTGGCCAGCACGGCATCGAGGTCGCTGTCTGAGGCCATGGCGTGGAACGACGTCACCCCGCTATTGTACCGTGGGATCACACTGGTGCTTGCGCTCGGCTTGGCAGCGCCAGTCGCCGCGGCGGGGCAGGACCGCGTGACGCGGGGCGTCACCGAGTGGTCGATCACGGTCAGCGCCGCGCGCGGCGTCGGCCTGCTCGAATCCGCTGGCGGCGAACGATATGCGATGCCGACGTTCTCATGGGGCCGTGTGCTGACCGACCTGCGCGGCCCATCACTTGCCCGCGGGCGGTTCGAATGGGCCGTGGAGGTCTCGCCGCTCGTCGTGGAGTGGTCGTCGGGCCACGCCCGCGGCCTGGGCGTGTCGCCCTTGCAGTGGCGATGGAATCTGGCGCCGCACCACGGGGTCCATGCCTTTGCCGAGGTGGGCGGTGGCGCGCTCTGGACGACCGCGCCGGTGCCGGCCGGCACCACCGGCAGCAATTTCATGACCCACGCGGGTGTCGGATTTCGCCTGCTCGGCGGACGCGCCGGGGGCCTGGTGGCCGGCTATCGCCTGCACCACATCTCGAACGGCAACCGGTTGCGGCGCAATCCCGGTGTCAACGCCCACCTGCTCATGCTCGGCTACACGCGCGTGACACGCCCCTGACGCGGCCATGCAGCTTGCCCTGCCTCTGATTCCCGTGTCACCGCCGCTCGATGTCGCGGCCACACCGGTGTCGCCGATCTCGGCCCGTTCCTCATCGCCGTATGCTCCAGCGCCTTTGCCGCCTTTGCCGCCCTTGTCGCCCGCGCCGCTCGAGATCGAGTTCTTGCGCCGGCGCGGCGCCCGCCGCTACATCCTGCGCGTGATGGACGACGGCACGTTACGCGTGACGGTGCCGTGGTGGGGGAGCCGCCGGGAGGCCCGGCAGTTTGCCGAATCCCAGGAGGTGTGGGTCCAGCGGCAGCGGGTCGCCCGGGCGGCCCGGCCGGCGTTGCAGTGGAGTGCCGGCGTCGCGGTCCTCGTTGACGGCGTGCCGCACCAGGTGACCGATCTGGGTGAGGGCCGCGTGGCCCTCGGCGCACACGTCGTGGAGCGGCGGCCGGCGGGCGGCGATGCCGGAGACGCCGGGGACGCCGTGCGGGCCTGGCTGCGCGCCCGGGCGGTCGTGCACTTGCCGGGCGAACTGACTGTGCTGGCCGAGCGTCACGGCATCGCCGTCACGCGAATTGCGATTCGCGATCAGCGCTCGCGTTGGGGGTCGTGTTCCAGGCGCGGCACCATCTCGCTCAACTGGCGACTCGTGCAGACGCCCCCCTTCGTGCGGGAGTACGTGCTGGTGCACGAGTTGATGCACTGTCGTGAACTGAATCACTCGGCGCGCTTCTGGCGACTGGTGGCGGCCGCCTGCCCGCGCTACGTCGAAGCCCGACGCTGGCTGCGCGGCGAAGGCGCGTTGTTGTTCTGAGTTGTGCCCGCTCGTGCGGCGCAGGTCAGCTGGGGCGCAGCGGCGGCACCGAGGCGGGGGCCGGCGTCTTGGTGGCGAAGCCTTTGCGCGTCATGGCGCCCCAGTCCGACCGGCCACGCATGTACTTCACGAGTCCGCGCAGACGCCAGTAGACCGTCATCTGGCGGAAGCCCAGGTTCTCGGCGATGCTCCACCAGACCAGCCACGCTAGGTCGCCGGGACGCCGGTAGCGCAGGAACGAGGCCTGATCGAGCAGCAGCGTCGCCACGCTCAGGATGAGGCCGATGCCGATCGCCAGGGCGAAGAACAGCACCGCGAACGTGTGGTCGATGAGGCCAACTGCGATCGAGGCGACGAGAATGACGAGGCCAAGGGCCTCCACAATCGGCGCCAGCAATTCCACGAGCACGAAGTACGGAAACACGACCAGGCCCATCGCGCCGTACTTCGGATTGCCGATCAGCCGCCGATGCCGCCACAGCGTGTCGGTGAGACCGCGGTGCCAACGGTCACGCTGGCGACCGAGCACCACCCACGACTCCGGCACCTCGGTCCAGGCCGTGGGATCGGGCACGAATACCACCTTGCTGGCGGTGCCGCGCTCGTAGCCAAGCCGTCGCAGTCGCACCACCAGCTCCATGTCCTCGCCGACCGTGTCGTGTAGCCAGCCACCGGACGCGATCATCGGCTCGCGGCGGAACAGCCCGAACGCTCCGGAGATGATGAGGTTGCCGCCCAGGCGGTTGAGGCCGAGGCGCCCCAACAGGAACGCGCGCAGGTACTCGACCACCTGCACGCCCGCCAGCAGGGTGCGCGGCACCGTGACGTCGAGGACGCGGCCGTTCTTCGTCGCCACCGCGTTCACCGGACGGATCGTCCCGCCGGTGGCCACCACGTCGGGGTCGATCATCATGGGCCGTACGAGCCGCACGAGCGCGCCTCGCTCGATGAGCGTGTCGGCGTCAATCGCACACACGAGTTCGCCGCTCGCCAGGTTCAAGCCGACATTGAGGGCATCGGCCTTGCCGCCGTTCAGCTTGTCCACGACCACGAGATTCGCGTGCCGCGCCGAGCGATAGAGCGCCACCACGCCTTTGGTGTGCACCCGCGCTGAGTAGGCGCGGTACACCTCGACCAAGGCGAACTCCTGCGTGAGCACGGCCACGGTGGAGTCCTTGCAGCCGTCGGCAATCACCACGACTTCCAGATTCGGGTACTCGAGCGTGAGCAGCGACTGCACGCTGGCGGTGATCGTGGCCTCTTCGTTGTAGGCCGGTGCCAGGATGCTGATGGTCGGCGCGAGCCGTGACCCGACCACGATGTGATCGTTGATGCCGATGGCTTCGTTGCGCATGCGGCGCATCTCGAACACCGCGGCCACCAGCAGGCTCGTGTAGCAGATGTTGATGAGGCAGAAGTACAGGAGCACGGCCGCCTCGACCGGTCCCATGATGGCCTCGACGGCCACGGCGAGATACCACATCATGCCGTCGCCCCCGCCGCAGCAAGGTCGAGCGCGTAGCGCGCCACCGCCGACGCCACCAGGTCGTCAGAGTCGCGCAGGCGGCGCAGGTAGATGAGGCCCGGCGCGCCAAAGGCGCGCAGGCAAAGAGCGGCCTGGCGGCGCACATCCCAGGCGGGGTCGTGCAGCAATGCCGCCACTCGCGCGGCGGCGGGCCAGTGGCCGAGGCTCGCGAGCGCTCGCAGTGCCGCCTGCCGCACGGCGGGTTCGGCGTCATCGAGTGCACGCACCACCAGGGCCACACCGTCCGCGCTGCCGAGCGCACCCAGTAGAAGCACGGCGCGCCCGCGCACGTCGGCATGCGGCGAAGCCGCGAGCGAGCGGGCGGGCGCGAGCAGGCGGGCATCGGCCATCGTGAGCGCGACTTCGAGCGCGCCGAGGAGGCCCGCGTGGTCGGCAGTGGCGATGAAGGTCATCAGCGGCACGATTGCGTCGTGGCCCAGGCGAACGAGCGTGTCCTGCGCGGCAAAGCGGCACCGGCCGTCGCGGTCGCCCAGCATCTGCAGCAACAGCTCGACGACGGCGGGCTCGGGCCGGTGGATGGCCCACTCCACGGCTTGCGCGCGCACGCTGGCATTGCGGTCGGCCAGGAGCGGAAGGACGACCGAGGCCGGATGGCCGACCAGCGCGCACAGCTTGGCGCCAAACAGGCGGCGCGACCAGAACCAGCTGCGACACAGCTGCTCGGCCTTGCGGAGCAGGCCTGCGTGCTGCGCCAGTTGGCGCAGGGCCTGGCGCTCCGAGCCGGTCAGATGCGGCGCCAACTCGCCGAGCAGGTAGATCTGCAGGCGCATGGGCAACCGGACGAAGTCCCGGGTGAAGCGGAGATGACGCTCGCCTTCGGCCAGAGCTTCTCGGAGGGCCGTGCGCACGGCGTCGAGACGTCCGGCGCTCCATCGCTCGTACCACCACCACCACCAGGCGTGCGCAACCAGCAGCCCCACGCCGATGGCCAGCGCCATGAACTCGGCGAAGAGCACCATCCGGACGAGCGCATCAGGAGACACTGGGCGACCCCGCCAGCGCCGAGCGTAGCCGGCGCATCAGCACGGGCAGGCTCACGGGCTTGGTGATGTAGTCGATGGCGCCGAGCTCCATCGCCTTGATCATCTCGGCCTCGACCGAGCGCGTCGTCACGACCACCACCTTGGTGGTCCGGAGGACGCCGGCGACGGCGAGCTGACCGAGGAGCGAAAGGCCATCGAGGCCGGGCAGCCCGAGCTCGAGCACGATGAGCCGGGCGCGGATCGGCGTGTCGGGGTGAGTGAGCAGGTCGAGGGCCTCTCGGCCGTCGCCAATCGTGCGCACGCGGTGCCCGCGCGTCTCGAGCGCGTGCCCGACGAGCGCCGCAAACGGCGCGTCTGCGTCGACCACGATCGCGTCGGCGGTCCAGTCGATGCGTGAGGCCTCGCCGCGCGTGACCGCCTCCACGCGGTTGCCGCCGTGCAGCTGCGCGGTCGAGAGCGCCCCTTCGGCGGCGCTGATGAGGGCATTCGCATCGGTGCCGTCCACACGGATCTGCGAGATCCCCACGCTGAACGACGCGGCGACCGTGGACTTGTCGGCCGCTTCGACCGACTGGTCGCGGAAGCCCTCGAGCAGTTCGGCCATGCGCTGCACGCCGTCGTCGGCCTTCATCCCGAAGGCGGCCACCACGAATCGTCCAGGAGCGGCGTGGGTCACCAGGTCTTCCGAGCGGAACGCCCGGCCCAGCCGGCGTCCGAGGAGGGCCGACAGCCGCGCGGCCGATTCGCCGTCGCCCGACGCGTGCAGGGCCGCCAGTCCGTCCACTTCGGTGACCACGATCGAGAGCGCATGATTGTAGCGGCGGGCGATGCTGATCATGCGTTCCACCATGGGCATCGCCGAACGCAGGTGAGGCAGGCGCGTGGAGGGGTCGAGATCTGCGGCAAGCCGCTGCGTGCGCCCCCGGTCGAGGCGGTTGCGGACGATCGATGGGAGCGCGCCACTCACGGCGGCGATCGGCACGCAGTCGTCCACGCCCGCCTCTGCGGCCCGCGCCGCGGTTGAGGGGTCGGCGCTTGCCGTGAGCAGCACGACGCTGACCGGCGCGACATCCCAGTCGCGGCGCATCGCGCGCGCCACGTGCAACGCGCCGCCGCCCGCCATCGCTTCGTCGAGCACGCATAGTTCCGGGCGCGACTGTGCCGCAGCGTTCCACACACTCTCGGTGCTCTCGTGGACCTCGACACACGCGCCGACGCCGGCCAACAGGTCCAGGGTTGTGGCGCGGAGCGCGGCGTCGGCAATGCCTACCAGCACCACAGGCGCGGCGGCCTGCTGCCGGCGCAGCATGTCGATGGCCTCATCGACGAGCGTGGCCGGCGCGATCGGCTTGCACAGCGTGCGCGTGGCCGAGATGGCGTGTGCGCCGGAACGCTCCAGCACCGACGGTCCTGAGGCGAGCGCGGCCACCGGCGCGTTCGGGTGCGCGGCGAGCAGGCGGTTGCGGGCGACGGCGTCTGTCTCACCGACCAGGTCGTGGCCGATCACGATGACCGAGGCCGTCTCGTCGAGCGGCTCGTGGAGGTGACGCAGCACCTTGGCGCGCCACCCCCGTACGGCCGCTTCGATGGGCAGTTCGCGTGCCAGCGCGTCGTCGTCGGCGATGACGAGCAGGAGCGGCGCGGCGGAACGGCCCGCGGGTGACAGCGCCTCGGGCGGCGGCAACGAGCGCAGGGCGTGGTGCAGGCTCTCGACGATTTGTGACAGGCGAAGCGCGTTGGCGGTGCCAAGCAGCGTGCCGGCGTCGAGCAGGCCTGCGGCCTCCCAGGCCTGACGGGCCGCGTCGCGCGCTTCCACGAGCCAGAGCGACGTGGCCAGCTTGTAGGTGTCGCGCGCGGCCCGGCGGCGTGGCGCCGGGTCGAGCCGGCCTTCAAGCGCCGCCACGGCAGCGTCTTCGAGCGTGGCGGCGCGGGCGGCTAGCGCCGAGGTATAGGCCAGCCACACCAACGTGGCCGACGCGTCGACCGTGTCAGCCGAGGACGCTGGCACGGCCCGTGAAGGCACCGCGAGCGGGGCGTCCACGGCGGCGACGGCCAAGGTTGTTTCGGGAGGAGACGCTGGCCCGGATTCGGTGTGGCCGGGCTGAGCGACGGCGGCGGCGGCGCGCGCCAGCAATCCGACGTTGTCGCCCTGCGTCGAAGCGCCCACAGGCGTCGCGGCCGACGCCCGTCCGCTGGCGAAGCCAAGGCGAAACGGCAGCCGAAGCGTCACGAGTGGACGATCACCCAGGCCCATCCACTCATGTTTCGGCACCTGGCGGCGCTTGTGCTAGGCCCATGCGGCCCCGAAATGCCAGCGCTGCACGGTATTTACGTCAGGCAGCGGCGGCCGGAGGTCGGATGTCGGGAGAGACCCTGTCGAACTCGGTCGGCGGGGCATGGGCGTGCACCCTCGCAGCGGCCACTGGGCGGGCGATAATGGGCCACCAAGGGGGCACGACATGTACCTGCCGCGAACGAGCGTTCTCATCGTTGGTGCCTCTGCACTGTGGCTGCTGGCAAGCGGCGTATTTACCGGACAAACGCCACCGCCAGCGTCGCCACCCCCCCAGCAGATGCCGCTTCTGCAGGGCGGCGACCTGCGCTACCTGGGAAAGTTCAGTCTCCCGAAAGACGATGGCCGGACCATTCCGACCACCTACGGCGGAAACGCGTTGGGCATCGGGGCGGATGGCACGTCGCTGTACCACGGCTGCATCTACGGCACCGGCGTCACCCGCGTGAAGATTCCCGACATTGGGGTCGAGGCCCAGATCCTGGAGCCGTGCGCAACGGTGAAGAACCTGCAGGGCGTGAACCCGGACGATCCGAACAACAAGCTGCTCGGCGGAGTGTTGTCGTGGAACGGCCGAGTCATCGTGTCCGGCTACTCGTACTACGACGGCGCGGGCAGCGCCGTGGCGACGCATTTTGCGGGCCCCAGTATCGCGCGCGCGACTGGGCCCTATCGGGTGGGCAACGAGAAGCCGGCATTTGCGGCCGGCTACATGGGAGTCATTCCGCAGGAATGGCGTGCCCCGCTGGGCGGCCCCGCGTTCACGGGCCAGTGCTGCATTTCGATCATCTCGCGCACGAGCTATGGTCCGAGCGTGAGCGTGTTCGACCCCGACCACGTCGGCACGCGGTCGCGGATTCCGGGCGAGATGCTCGTCGGGTATCCGCAGGATCATCCAAACCTCGGTGACTACGGCGTCTGGAGTCCATTCTTCAGCGGCGCAACGCAAATGGGCGGTATCGCCTTTCCTTCGGGCACCCGATCCGTCCTCTTCTTTGGCCGTCACGGCAGCACCTACTGCTACGGTGAGGGCACGACCGATCCGGCGCTCGACGGCAAGCCGATTCCGGGCACGAACGGCCAGACCATCTACTGCTACGACCCGACCGACGACGCGAAAGGCACGCATGGTTATCCCTACAAGCACATGGTGTGGGCCTACGACGCCGTTGATCTCGTGGCGGTGAAGCAGGGACGCAAGTCGCCGTGGGACGTGCGGCCCTACGCCACCTGGACCTTGACCGAGATGAGCGGTGGGGTTGGCAATGCGAGGATTGCCGGGGCGGTCTACGACTCGGCCCTGCGCCGCGTGTACATCACCTTCGGGGGCAATTCGACCGACGTGCACGTCTACGACGTGGGCGCCGGGTCCGCGTCGTCGCCCATCGCCGATGCCTGCGGCGATGGGCTGGACAACGACGGCGACGGACTAGTCGACGAAGATTGTGACGAGCATTCCACCGGGGCCAGAGCGTGGGCCGCGCCGCACGTGCTGTCGGGCAGCGGCGTGGCGTCGGCGGCCCTGGCGGCGTGCGGAGATTCCGTGCACGTGGCACAGGGGAATGGCGCGCTCTACTACCGTCGCTCGACGACCGAGGGCGCGACCTGGACCGAGTGGCAACAGCTTGGCGACGGCGCCATCCCGTCGGGGCAGGCGCTGGCGTGTCATGGGGCGATCGTCGTGCTGACGTCGCAGCGCGGGACGCACGAGGTGCACGACGGGCAAGGGGCGCGCCCCATTGGCGATCTCTGGACGTGGGTGAGCCAGGACGGCGGCGCCACCTGGCGCGCGCCGCTGAAGATCTCGGCCGGTGCGGCGGCCGGGCATGCCTCGTCGGCGGTTGATGCCGACCGCGTGGCGACGACGTGGATGCAACGGCGAGGCGACTCGCCCGGTACGTGGGACGTGCACTACCGTGAGTCCGGCGACCGCGGCGAGACGTGGAGCACCGACCTTACGCTCGCGTCGGGACGAACTCCGGCCGGCGCGACATGGCCCACCGTGGCGCTGGGCGGAGGTGCGGCGCTCGCGGCGTGGACCGAGGCGCGGTCCGACGACGACACGTGCGCGCCCCGGCCTGGCGCATCGCTGGCGCCGTGCACCAGCGTGGTCGCGCGGCGGCTGGTCAAGGGAACGTGGCTGGCCGAGGAGCGCCTCGACGCGGCCGATGCGGCGATCGGCGCTCCGGGGGCCGTGCTCGAGGTCGGCGCGGCGGCGCTCGTCTACGCCTCACCCTCGGGTGCGACATCGAGCATCACGGTCGCGCATTCGCACGATCCTGACACCACCTGGGCGACTTCCGCCAGGCTCAGCACCTACGGCGAGGGCGCCTCGCAGGCCACGCTCGCGGCCGGTCCGTTCCTACTGGTCGCGGCATGGCAGACGCCGCGGAACGGGCGGGTCGAGACGGTGCTGCGTGTGTCGACCGACGCGGGCGCGACCTGGAGTGGGGAGGAATCGCCGCTGGACGGCAGTGCCACCGGTCCGCTGGTGGCCGTGTCAAGGCACTACCTGCACGTGGTGGCGACGGGGTTCGACGATGGCGCGCTGCATTACGCGCGCCGCGCGGCGTTCAGCGGCGCGTAGCGCAACGGGTGCGCGACGGCGCGCGTTCCCGTGGTGCTCGAGGAATGGTGCCGGCGGAGGGAATCGAACCCACACGCCCCGTAAAGGACACGGGATTTTGAGTCCCGCGCGTCTGCCAGTTCCGCCACGCCGGCACGTGGAATGGGTAGCTTACTACGGCCCGGGGCGCGCTCGAACGGGCGCCGGTCGTCGCGGCCGTACTCGGGCCGCTACTCCGGCCGCCACACGAGCGCGACGAGCTGCACCTGCACGCCGCCGCGCTTCGGCTTCACCACCACCCGGTCGAACGTCTCCGTGGCGTCGGTCCAGGCCTGCTGCACCGCCTGCAGGTCGGCGTCGAGCGCGTCGGCCAGTTCCTGCTTCTGTGCCGCGGCGGCCTCTTCGTTCGCTTTGGCGCGGGCCACATCACCCGCTTCGCGGCCGATCCGGCTCACGCTGCGCGCGGCCGTGGCGGCCCGGCCGAGATTGCCCACACTGGCCACTTTTCGGCCGAAGATCGCGCCGAGCACCGACGCGCCCACCGACACCACGGTCGACATCTTCTGCTCCGAGGCCTGCTGTTCTTCCCGCTGCACGGCCACGCCGGCACGTGGAGCAGGTAGCTTACTACGGCCGGAGGCGCGCTCGAACGGGCG
>JANORI010000897.1:0-5591 GCA_031415235.1 Acidobacteriota bacterium
CGTAGACAGAGTTCGCACGACACCTCCTGGACGCTTCAGACGATAGCCGATGCCCGACCAATTGTAACGGGGCCTGGCACGGAGACATCTCGTGACGCGGCAGAATCTGCGTACCGCCGCCAACGCCGCCACGTACGTTAGATTTGGCGCGGCGAGGTGATGATGCGTGTGCTGATGCTGTGCCTGATCGTGTGCGGACTCGTCGTGCCTCCTGCCCTTGCGCACCCCCCGGCGCAATCGCCCGCGCCCGCCGCGGACGCGTCGCCCGAGGCGGTCGTGCGGCTCTGGATCGATCGCTGGAACGCGCTCGGCGCCGCGCCCGAGTCCCTCGACGCCTTCGTGGCGCTCTATGACACCGACGCCCTGCACATCGCAGGACCCACCGCCGACCAGCGCGGCACGGCCACGTATCGCGGCCACGCCGGCATCCGCACCATGGCTGCGCGCGTCGTCGCCGAGCAGGATCGCCGCACGTATCGGCTGGAGAGCGAGACGGCGCGCGAGACCACGGCGTTGCTGTTCCACCAGACGAGCGGGCCCTGGGGCGGCCCCGCCGTGTCCGTACAGATCCTCGCGGCGTACACCGACCGGGCCACGGCGAAGCGCTATGTCTCACCCGGCGCGGTCTTCTTCCAACTGGCCGGCGGCAGGATCCGGCGTGCCCGCGTCTATCTCAGCGAAGGAGAACGCGCCGAAGTGGAAGCCGAACCCACGCGCAAACGGCCCTGACGCGGGGCGCCGCCCTCCGCGCCGGATCACAGCATTGGTCCCCGCCACGAAATGGCCTGCCGCCTAACCAACACCTCGCGTCTGCTACCGTGAACACCATGCGTATTGCCCTTGTTTTCCTCCTTGCCCTCAACGCCGCCCCCGTCTTCGCGCAGCGCCTGCCCGCCGGTGTCTCGCCCGAGCACTACGCGCTGTGGTTTGCGCCCGATCTGACCAACGCGACGTTTCGCGGACGCGCTGAGATCCGTGTGCGCCTCGACCGGCCAACCACGGCCATTACGCTGCACGCCGCCGAGATCACGTTCGGGGAAGTGGTGATCGAGACCGCGCAGGTCACGCACGTCGCGCGGGTGATGACTGACCCCGCGACCGAGACCGTGACCTTCACCGTGCCGGCACCAGCGGCGGCCGGCCCGGCCACGATCCGCATCACCTACACCGGCATCCTCAACGACAAACTGCGCGGCTTCTATCTAAGCAAGGCGAACGGCCGCAGCTACGCGGTGAGCCAAATGGAGGCCACCGACGCCAGGCGCGCGTTCCCCTGCTTCGACGAGCCCGCGAAGAAGGCCACCTTCGACATCGCGCTGATGATCGACGCCGCCGACACGGCGATCTCGAACGGTCGGCAGGTGGCGGATACGCCCGGCCCAGAGGCCGGAAAGCACACCATCAGGTTCGCCACCACGCAGAAGATGTCTACCTATCTCGTGGCGCTGCTGGTCGGCGACTTCGTGTGCCGCGAGGGCGCCAGCGACGACATCGCCATCCGCGTGTGTTCCACGCCCGACAAGAAAGGCCTCACCGCCTTCGCCATGGCCGCCGCGGAACACCAGGTGAAGTTCTTCAACGACTACTTCGGCATCAAGTATCCGTTCGGCAAGCTCGACATCATCGGCGTGCCCGACTTCGCCGCCGGGGCCATGGAGAACGCGGGCGCCATCACGTTCCGCGAGCGCATGCTGCTCGTGGACGAAGCCACGGCCTCGATTGGCGTCCGCAAGGCGGTGGCGTCGGTGATCGCGCACGAACTCGCGCACCAGTGGTTCGGCAACCTCGTCACCATGAAGTGGTGGGACGACATCTGGCTGAACGAAGGCTTCGCCACCTGGGCCGCCAACAAGCCGCTCGCCGCCTGGAAGCCCGAATGGCGCATGGAACTGAACGCCGCCGAAGAGACGCAGACGGCGCTCGGGCTCGACGCACTGCGGTCGACGCGCGCCATCCGCACCGCCGTCTCCACACCCGCCGAGATCAACGAGGTGTTCGATCCGATCGCCTACGAGAAGACCTCGGGCGTGCTCAACATGCTCGAGGCGTACGTCGGCCCCGAGAAGTTCAAGCAGGCCGTGTCGTCGTACCTGACCCGCTACTCGTCGGGAAACGCCGCCGGCGAAGACTTCTGGCAGGAGGTCACGCGCGTGACCGAGAAGCCGGTCAATCGCATCATGAAGAGCTTCGTCGACCAGCCCGGATCGCCGATGCTGTCGGTGCGCACCCAGTGCGTGTCGGGCAAGACGCGCGTCACGGTGCGGCAACAACGCTTTGTGGGGACGCCGGGCGAGGCCGGCGCGAGCGCACCGCCACCGGCGCCGCCCTGGACGTTGCCCGTGTGCGTGAAGACGGCCACCGGCGTCACCACGTGTCAGGTCGTCTCGAAGGCGAGCGAGACCTTTGACGCTCCGGGCTGCGGGGCAGCGTTCGTGAATGCCGACGCCCGCGGCTACTACTTCACCGAGTACGAACCCGCCGCCGTGGCCGCCCTCGCCACGCGCACGCCGCCGCTCACCTCAGCCGAGCGCATCAGCCTGCTCGGGGACGAGTGGCGCATGGTGCGCGCAGGCCGGCACGACATCGGCACATACCTGGACCTCGCCTCGGCGTTTGCCACCGACGAGACGCCCGCGGTGCTGAATGACCTGGTGGCGCGCGTGGGCTACGTCCGCGGCGCCGTCGCCAACCCGGCCGAACACGCGGCCTTCGACGCCTGGATCCGCGCCTCGTTCACACCCGCCATGACTGCGGTGGGCCTCGAGACGCGCGCCGGCGACTCCGACGACGTGCTCAGCCGCCGCGGCGCGCTGTTGCGCCTGCTCGGCGGCGTGGCCGCCGACACGGCGCTGCAGACGCGCGCCCGAATGCTGGCCGCCGGCTACCTGGCAAACCCCGCGTCGCTCCCACCGACAATCGTGGCGCCGGTGCTGCAGGTGGCGGCCGCGGGCGGCGACGACGCGCTCTACGACCAGTACCTGGCGCGGATGCGCGCGTCGGCGGGCACGCCCGATGAGTACTACCGGTTCTTCGGCGCCCTGGCCGCGTTCCAGGCGCCCTCGCTCGTGCAGCGGACGCTCGCGCTCGCCCTCTCCGACGAGGTGCGCTCGCAGGATGTGCCCACGCTCATCGCCCCGCTTCTGGGCGGCGGCAACGGCGAGGCGACGTGGGCGTTCGTGCGGGCCAATTGGGACGCGCTGGCCGGAAAACTGGGCACCTTCCAAGGCCTTCCGGCCATCGTGAGCGGACTCGGCGCATTCTGCTCGGCCGAGCGGTCCACCGAGATTGCGGCGTTCTTCAAGGCCCATCCGGTGCCGGCCGCCGCGCGCGCCCTCCAGCAGGCGCTCGAGCGCATCGACGCATGCACGGCCGTGGACGTGCGCCAGTCGCCGGCGCTGGCCACGTGGCTCGCCGCCAGAAAGTAGCCCCGCGCGCCGCATCCCCTAACCCCAGGAGGCAGGGACGTTCGGCTACACTTACTCGCACCTGCCGCGCCGGCGTCCGCCGGGCCGGCGCAACGTTTCGATCGCTGTCCGGCTTCGGAGGCTGCTGATGTCCGTGTCCTGGCTGCACCGCCCGTCGGTGCTGATTGCCGCCGCGACCTGTCTCTACTCAGCCACGGTCTGGACGCAGTCCAGGCCGGCCGCACCGACGCCGGCCCCGCACGAGCGAATGGAATCGGCGCACGAAGCGATGCTGCGCGACGCCGGCGATCACGGCAAGAACGCCGCGCGCCTGACTAGCGCCGTGGCCCCCGCCGCCGACCCCGCAACGACCGGGCGGGCCGTTCCGCGCCGCAACTTCATCGACGAGCTGATCTTCGGGCGCATCGAGAAAGACGGCGTGCCGCACGCCGGCCTCGCCGGCGACGACGAGTTCGTACGCCGCGTGTATTTCGACGCCACGGGCCTGCCGCCGTCGGCAGCCGAGGTGCGCGCGTTTGTCGCCGACGTGTCGGCCGACAAGCGCGACCGCCTGATCGAGGCGCTGCTGGCACGCGGCGAGTTCGCCGAGCAGTGGGCGTGGCACTGGGGCGACCTGCTGCGCATGTCGAACGAAGCGGGCCCAGGCGCCAACGGGTTCCACTACTGGTTCAAGGAACAGCTGCGCGTCGACCGTCCCTACACGGCACTCGTGCACGACCTCCTCACGCCGTCGTCGAAGGTGCACGCCACGCTGCCCTCGCTTGCGATGATCGGCCGCAGCAACCAGCTCAAGAGCCGCTTTGTCGAGAGCGTGGACGACTACCGCATCTCGAACCGTCTCGACCACATCGACGCGCTCGCAATCGACGTGAGCCGCGTGTTCCTGGGCGTCAACACCTCGTGCGTGTCGTGCCACGACGGCGCCCTGCACCTCGAGAGCATCAATCGCTACCTGGCCGACCGAACCAGGGACGAGTTCTTCGCCATGTCGGCGTTTTTTGGCACGACGCGCCTCATCGGCAACTGGAACGACAAGTCGCGCAACGTCGATCGCGACCTGCACGTGGACGATCTGGGCGCCGGCTACGACGGCGGCAACGATGCGCCCTTTCTGACGATGGCCGAGAGCCAGTTCCCACGCCCCAAGGGCAGGCACGAACCGGCCTTCATGCTCACCGGCGAGAAACCGCGCCCGGGCTACGAGCCGAGGGCCGAGCTGGCCCGGATGATCACCGAGCATCCGCAGTTTGCGCGCGCCACCGTGAATATCCTCTGGGGACGGCTGATGAGCGTGGCCTTTGTCGAGCCGCACGACTCGTTCGACCTGAACCGGCTGTCGGGCAAGGACGCGCAACCAAGCAACGTGGCGCTGCTCGAGGCGCTGGCCGCCGACTTCAAGGCCAACGGCTTTCGCCTGAAGCGCACGATCCGCACGATCATGCAGTCGAGCGCCTATCAGTTGTCGTCGCGCTTCCCGGGTGAGTGGAACGACCGCTACATTCCGTACTACCCGCGGCATTTCGCGCGCGTGCTCACCGGCCCGGAAGTGGTGGACGCGGTGTCGGTCGTGACCGGGGTGCCGATGCGCTTCTCGCTTGGCGGCGAGACGATGACCCGGGTGAAGCAGCTGGCCACGCCCCAGGACATCGGCCGCGGCGGCGAGGCCATGGCCATCGACGCCCTGATGCAGAGCTTCTTCCAGAGCAACCGCCGCACGCCGCCCCAGGCGGGCAATCGGCCCTCCACGCTCCAGGCCCTGCTGATGATGAAGAGCACGGTGGTCAACGACCGCGTGCTGGCCTCGGCCAAGGGCCGGGTCGCCGAGCTCGTCGCCTCCACACGCACGCCCGACGAGATCATCGATGAGCTGTACCTGAGCGCAACGGCCCGCACGCCCTCCCCCGCGGAATTCGTGGTCGCCAGGCGCACGCTGGCCGGCGACCGGGCGCGGGGCACGGAAGATTTGCTGTGGGCGCTGCTCAATAGCCCGGAATTCCTGGTCAGTCGCTGAACGAGGCCGGCATGCATCGACTGCTGAACGACCTGCTCCCGTCGCGTCGTGACGCCCTGCGGTGGGGCGGCACGGCGCTGGCGACCACGTGGGTCGATGGCCTGGTGTGGCCGCTGCAGGTCTCGGCCCAGGGCACGTCGGCCCCGCGCGGCACC
>JANORI010000898.1:0-9357 GCA_031415235.1 Acidobacteriota bacterium
CATCGACCGCGACCGTCGCCGCTACGGGCGCTTCCTGCTGTTGGGTTCGGTGTCGCCAGCCCTGATGACGCAGGTGTCGGAGTCACTCGCGGGCCGGCTGGCACTCGTGGAGCTCACCCCGTTCACGCTGGCAGAGCTGCCGCGTGTCCCTCTGAACCGGCTGTGGCTGCGCGGAGGGTTCCCCGATGGAGGCGTGTTGGGCGGCGCAGGGTTCTCGCGATGGCAGCTCGACTACCTGACGCTCCTGGCGCAGCGCGACTTGCCGGCCTGGGGATTTCCGGCCAAGCCACAAGTCACCATCCGCCTGCTGCGCGTGCTGGCGGCCGCGCATGGCCAGGTCTGGAACGCGTCGCAGATTGGTCAGAGTCTTGGCTTGTCGTACCACACGGTGAACGGATACCTCGATTTTCTCGACGGTGCGTTTCTCATACGACGACTACGGCCGTTTCACGCCAACATCGGCAAGCGGCTGGCGAAGAGCCCCAAGGTGTATTGGCGCGACAGCGGCCTCCTGCACGCGCTTCACGGCATTGGGTCCGAGCGACTACTGACCAGTCAACCGTGGGTGGGCGCGAGCTGGGAGGGGTTCGTCATCGAACAGTTGCTGGCCGCGATGACGCAGCGCGACCTCCACTATGAGCCGTACTACCTTCGTACGAGCGACCAGCACGAGATCGATCTCGTGCTCGACCTGGGCGGACGTCTCTGCGCCCTCGAGATCAAGCTCTCGTCGTCACCGGGCATCGAGGACCTGCGCCGGTTGCGGCGAACGGCCGACCTCATCGGCGTCGAGCGGTGCGTGCTCGTGTCGAGAACCCGCGAAGCCGTGACGACGAGCACTGGCACATCGTGCAGTCCGTCCTGGCTGGTCCAGCACTTGGACGAGGCCCTGGGCCTTCGCTGAATCCCTCGGTTATGGGCTCGCCTGCGGGCGTGCGGGATTCCGCAATCGTTCGTCATCTTCCTTCTCGAGGGCAATGCGGCACTCGATCGGGGTTGGAGGCTGCAGATCGGCTGGGTCAGTCACCTCGCACGATTCCTGGCTCGGTGACAGACCCTTACGGCAGCGCAAACGCCACGATGCTGCTGCCCGACGGCGCACCGTTCTTGCCGCCGCCGCAGGCGATCACCCCGTACTGGCGGCCGTTGATCATGTAGATCGACGGCGTGGCGTTACCCGCTGCCGGCAGCGTGGTTTCCCAGAGCCGCTCGCCGGTCACGCTGTCGAACGCGCGGAACTTCTTGTCGAAGTTCGTCGCGCCAATGAAGAGCAGGCCGCTGGCCGTCACGACCGGGCCACCGTAGTTGTCGCTGCCGGTGTTCTTCAGGCCCTTGGCGGCCAGCTCCGGCACCTCGCCGAGCGGGATGCGCCAGCGCATGTCTCCGGTGTTCAGGTCGATGGCGTTGAGCGTGCCCCAGGGGGGCGCTACCGCCGGGTAGCCATCCGGGTCGAGGAAGATCGACTCGCCGTCGCTGCGGTACTTCAAACGGCTCGGATCGTTCTTCAACGCCGGGTCCGCGCCCTTGTCCTTGCCGGTGATGAGATAGTCGGCCAGGTCGCCGATGTTCCTGGCGCCCATGTCGGGAAACGCCGGCATGCGGCCGGTGCCCTGACGTACCACGGTCATGATCTGGTCACGCGAGAGCTTCGTGCCGAGGTTGACGAGCGACGGCGCGGCCGGGCCGCCGGTGCGGTCTTCCTTGTGGCAAGTGGCGCACTTCGAGTTGTAGAGCGAGGTGTCGTTGTTGGGAATGAGCTTCACGATCCACGGCATCTCGTTCGAGTTCACGAACAGCAGCCCGGAACCCTCGTCGAACGCCGCGCCGCCCCACTCCGCGCCGCCGTCGAAGCCGGGAAACACGATCGTGCCCTCGTGCGAAGGCGGCATGAACATGCCCGACTTCATCGCCTTGAACCGCGCGAGCACCGCCGCGTGCGCGTCGGGCGTCCGCCTCGTCAGCATCGCCTCGGTCAGACCCTGACGGGCAAACGGCACCGGCTTCAGCGGCCGCGGCTGGGTCGGCGACGCGAACTCGCCGTCCACGCTGGAGGGCGGCACGGCTCGATCCTCGATCGCGAAGAGCGATGCCCCGGTGCGGCGGTCGAGAACGAACGTATCGCCGTACTTGGTGATCTGCGCCACCGCCTCGACCTTCTGGCCGTTCCGGGTGACCG
The DNA here is from genome assembly GCA_031415235.1 of Acidobacteriota bacterium. Classification (GTDB taxonomy): domain Bacteria; phylum Acidobacteriota; class Vicinamibacteria; order Vicinamibacterales; family UBA2999; genus CADEFD01. The sequence goes on from JANORI010000898.1 coordinate 2,177, forward strand.
TCACGAGGGTGGGCGGCGCCGGGAAGTCCCAGTCCCAGAGGTCGTGCTTCACCCCCTGGAAGTGCCACACGCGCGTGCCGGTGCGCGCGTCGAGCGCAAGCACGGAGTCCGCAAACAGGTTATCGCCCTTGCGCGTCGTGCCGTAGAAATCGAACGATGCCGAGCCGGTGGCGGCAAACACCATCGCCAGCGTGGGGTCGACGGTGACGCCGGCCCAGGCATTCGCGCCGCCCGCCAGCTTGTAGGCGTTCTCGGGCCAGGTCTCGTAGCCCACTTCCCCCGGCTGAGGAATGGTGTGGAAGATCCAGCGCTGCTGGCCGGTCTTCCAGTCGAACGCGCGGATGTGGCCGGGCGTGCCAGGTAGCGTTTCCGGCACGCTGCTCGGCAGGATCAACAGATCCTCGAAGATCACGCCAGGCGTGCTGGCGCTCACGCTCAGGCCCTCGGGCGGCCTGCCGAGACCCTGGCGCAGATCGACGCGGCCCTCAACGCCGAACGACGCCACGGGCGCGCCGGTGGTCTTGTCGAGTGCAATCAGGAAGTTGCGGTAGGTCACAAACACCCGGTCTGCATGCACGGCCACGCCCCGGTGCCGGAAGCGCGTGCGCGCGGAGGTGCCGCCGCCCGGGTCGTACTTCCACACTTCCTTGCCGGTGGCGGCGTTCACGGCTACGACCTGCATCGTGGGTGTAGTGGCGTAGAGCACTCCGTCGACGACCACCGGGTTGCTCTGCATCTCGGACGCCGTGAAGTGGTCGCCGCTCTCGTAGGTCCACGCCACCTGCAACTGCTGCACATTTTCGCGCGTGATCTGCGTGAGCGGCGAGTAGCGGGCGTTGCCGACGCCGCCGTTGATGGGCCAGTCGGCGTTGTTCGGCCCTCCTGGCGCGCAGGAGACCGAGAAGGCGAAGAGACCAAGGACGGCAGAACGCGAGGCGCTGGGCACGACGCGGATCATAGCCCCAGGTGCCGCGTGTAAGGGGCGGGCATCTCCGCCAAGCCGAGTGATCTGTTCAGCGTCCAGCAGCCCGAGGCCAGGTGGAGATGCCCGCCCCTCGCACGCGCGATGCCGGGTTGGCGCAGGGGAGGCCAGGCGAAATTTGACTTGACGCCGGTCGTCCAGAGGCGCATTTTGACGGGTACGCGACGCTCGGGGGGCGGTGGCTGTCTCCACACTCCCCACGACCGCCAAGCGAGGAGGACCCATGCACATCGATCGCCGGCGGTTTTTCGAGAGTCTCGGGGGCGTCACGGCGGTTGCGCTGCTGACCTCCGAGCAAAAGGCAGACGCCCTCGAGGCGTACATGGAAGAGGAGCTGGACGCAGCCATCCAGCAGGGCAGCGCGCCCGAGAAGTACCCGACGGTGGCGGAGATCGCCGAGCGTAATGCCAAGCGCACCGGCGTGCGGCCCGGGGCCGGCAACGTCTTCAACGCCGCCAATCGCGACGGCTCACCGAAGGGGCCGCTGGCCAAGATGTCGGACCAGCCGACCGTCCTCGAATTCTTCGAGAAGCGGTTCGCACCGGCCAACCACGTGCTGCAGAGTGCGACGCGCGCGCTCAAGACGGGCATGTCCGAGGAGATCGTGTTCGCGTGCCTCATGCACGACACCGTGCACGCGCTCGTCAAGGTGGACCACGGCTGGTGGGGAGCGCAGATCATCGAACCGTACGTGTCTGAGAAGGTGGTCTTCGCGATTCGCCATCACACGACGCTGCGCTTCTATCCGGATGAGAAGTTCGGCTACGAATATCCGGAGAGCTATCTCCAGACCTTCGGTGAGGATTACAAGCCCGAGCCGTACCTCGCCCAGAACTACGAGCGGGTGCGCAACCACAAGTGGTACGACCTGCCCCGTCTGGTCACGGTGAACGACCTGTACTCCTTCGACTCGACGTCCAAGGTGTCGATCGAGCCCTTCATCGACATCATCGGGCGGCAGTTCAAACAGCCCAAAGAAGGCCTGGGGTACGACAACAGCCCGACGGCCCACATGTGGCGCACGATCATGTTCCCGGATCGGCCGCTCTAGCAGTGCGCGCGACGCGGCGGGCGCCCGGCTGCGGTCGGGCGCTGTCGCCTCCACAGTGCGAAAGGATTGTCATGCGTAGGGCACGGTATGCACTGACGCTGCTCGCGGGCGTCGTGGCGGCGTCTGGCGTAGTCTGGGGGGCACAGGCGGCTCAGACCTACAAGGGCCTCGAGGTCGCGGTGTCTGGGGTCGAGCGGGCCACCAAGGTCAGCCTCGCCGACTGCCCCGCGGGGGCCAACATCGTTCGCGGCGTGATCCGGCCCGGCGATCAGATGGAGTTTGCGTCGGTGAAGGTCGACTTCAAGGTCTTGCCGGCCTTCAAGCCAGGCGTCATCTCCAAGCCAGTGCTCTATGACGAGTCCGGCAAGGCATACAACACGGCGCAGACGTTTGGTGAGATCGGCTCGGCACCGTTTGCGTGCGCGTTCTCGTTCCGCGTGCCCAAGGGCACCAAGGTGACGAAGTTCTCGATCGATACGCTGTCGATCAACCTCGGCGCCATGGGCCAGTAGTAGGGTCTGTCACCGACGTGGAAGTCATCGGAGGTGACTGACCAAGCCAGGGTGACCCAGCCTGCTAGCGCAGCGGCGGCGTGGTCGAAGGGACGAGGGGTCTGACGCCTTTTCAGTGCTAGCGCAGCGGTGGGGTCGTGGGGGGAGGCCGGCGGTGCCTGGTGGCCTGCTCGTATGAGTACGCGGCGCCGATGAGCGTGGCCTCGCTCCACGCGCGGCCGAAGAACGTGAGGCCGGCCGGCAGCAGTCCTCCTCGCGTGTAGCCCATGGGCACCTGCACCGAGGGGAACCCGGTGGTGGGCGAGAAGAACTGACTGTTGTCGCCGCCCGGCGTGTTCAGGTCGCCGATGAGCCGCGGCGGGTTACTCCACGTGGGATAGACGTACGCGTCGAGCGTATGGGCGTCCAGCGTCTTCAACACCGCGGCGCGCACCTGGTCGCGGTACGCAGCCTCGGCTTTGCACTCGGGCGTCTCCGGGCCGTTCGCGGCGCCCTGCTCGGCTTGTTCCAGCCGGCGCTGCACGGTGGGATGGAACTTCCCGCCCTTCACGACCTCCGCCAGGTCGGCCACCGGCACGCGGCCCTTGCGCGCGGACAGGAACTGATTCAGGTCGTACTTGAAGCCCTGGCACGACGTCCCTGGCGGACGCTTGATTGCCTCGAGCCCCACGATTGGCGCCGGATCGACGACCGTGGCCCCCACACGCTTCAAGTCTTCGACCGCAGTCATGAACACCTGCACGATCTCTGGATCGGTCGAGTCGCGCTCGTAGGCCTGGCGCAGGATGCCGATGCGCATGCCGCGCAGGGCGTCGCGCTTCAGCGCGTCGGCGTACGTGGGCACGGCGCGTCCGCGCGCGGCGGCCGTCGCGGGGTCGTTCGGATCCTCGCCCACGACCACTTGGAACACCGCGGTGGCATCGGCCACCGTGCGGCCCATGGGGCCAGCGATGTCGGCGAGCAGGCTCAGGGGAAACACGCCCGCGCGGCTGGTGAGACCCATCGTGGAGCGGATGCCGACGAGCGCCTGATGCGACGACGGACCGCGAATCGAGTTGCCCGTGTCCGAACCGAGCCCCACCGCGCCGAAGCTGGCGGCCACCGACGCCGCCGTGCCGCCGCTCGATCCCGCGGTGACCCGGTCGAGGGCGTACGGATTCTTCGTGTAGCCCGGCAGAATCGAGCTGAGCGTCTCGTTCGGCGTGAACGCCCATTCCGCCAGGTTCGACTTCGCGAGCACGATTGCGCCCGCGGCCTTGATGCGCGCGACCTGGAAGGCGTCGGTCGTGGGCACGTAGCCTTCGAACGTGAGCGAGCCGTTCGAACTCTGCAGGCCCACGGTCTCGAAGTTGTCCTTCACGATCATGGGCACGCAGTGGAGCGGTCCCGCTGGCCCGCTCGCCTTGTAGCGCGCGTCGAGTGCGTCGGCCTCAGCCAGCGCCTTGGGGTTCACGGTGACGATGGCGTTGATGGCTGGGCCGTTCTTGTCGTACGCGTCGATGCGGCGCAGGTAGCGTTCGACCAGGCCACGGCAGGTGATGCGTCCGGCGCGAAACGCCGCATGGATGTCGGCAATCGACGCCTCTTCCACCTGGAACGGCGGCAACGTCTGCGTCTGTGTTGGGATCTGCATCTGCGCGCGCAGGCTCAGGGGAAGGGCGAAGGCGAAGGCGAAGGCCGAGAATGACAGGGCCGCGATGATGCGCACGCGCGGATCATACGACGGCCTCGCGGCGACGACGTCAGTAGGTCTCGACTTCGAGGTGCGGAACGCGCCGGAAATGGTCGACGTTGCGGGTGACGACCGGCATGCCGTGCGCCAGCGCCGTGGCGGCGATCCAGAGGTCGTTGGCGCCAATCAGCTGTCCGACGCCACGAAGGTGGCGATAGGCGCGACCGTACTGCCACGCCACATCAGGCGTGGCGGGTAGCAGGAAGAAGGGCGCAAGGAAGGCCTCCCAGCGTGCGCGGTCGGCCATCGATGCGCCGGCGGCGAGTTCCCCGGCCACGATGGCCGGAAGGTAGAGCCGGGCCTGTTCGAGGCGCTCGAGGAACTGCACCGCGCCGGTGGTCGTTCCGAGGGCGTGTTCGCGTTCGAGGTCGATGAAGAACGACGTGTCGAGGATCAGCGATCGGCCCACTTGTCCTCCGGCGGCGCGTCGTTCCGATCGGCCGCCTCGATGGCGTCCAGTTCCGCTGCCGTGAACCAGGGCGGAGACGAGCGCACCATGGCGAGCAGCTCACGGGCGGTCACGGTGTCTTCGGGCCACGTGGCGCGCAGCACCACTTCGCTGAACGACTCCGTCGGATATCGGCGGGCAGCCCTGAGGCGCTCGTGCGCCTCAATTTTGAGGGAGATGGTCTTCGTACCCATGCATGCAATGTGCACGATGCACAGGTAAATTGTCAATATGATGATTGATGCTAGATGTATGATGCGGCATGCGGACAACGCTCGACATTGATGAAGACGTGCTGAACGCCGCCAAGGAGATTGCCGCCGTCAGGGGCTCTTCGGCAGGGAAGGTGCTGTCCGAGCTGGCTCGCAAGGGCCTGGCGCCAACCGAAAAGGGCCTCGTGTCCACTCGAAACGGCGTGCCCGTGATGCCGTCACGCGGCGTCGGTGCCCCGCGTCCCACCATGCATCAGGTGAATCAACTGAGGGACGACGCGTGAGCGTGCACCTGCTCGACGTGAACGTGCTCGTGGCGCTGTTCGACGTCGACCACGTGCATCACGAGATCGCGCACGACTGGTTCGCCGACCACCGGGCGGGCGGCTGGGCCACCTGCCCGATCACCGAGAACGGCGTACTCCGCGTGCTCGCGCATCCTGGTTACGGGGGCTCAGACACCCGATTCGAAGCGATCGTCGAGCGTCTGCGACTGTTCCGCGACAGCGGGCATCACCACTTCTGGCACGATACGCCGTCACTCGCCGACCTCGCCGCCGTGCGCCCGTCGTACATGCGCGGCCATCGCCAGGTCACCGACGTGTATCTGCTAGCCCTCGCGCTGCGCATGGGCGGGCGGCTGGCCACGTTCGACCGCACGATCCCGGTGAGCGCGGTAGTGGGCGCCACGAAGGACACGCTGGCTGTGATTGGCGCCGTGGCCGGGCCGCCGGCCGGATAGCGCGACTGCAGGATTCAGCGCGCCAGGAACGCGCGGATCTGGTCGTTGATGAACGCCGCGTCGGCCGGATTTCCGCCGCCGCCGGCCGAGTGGCCCCACAGCGACGGGATCGGCGCGAACGTCGAGTTCTTCAGGAACTGCTGCTCGTATCTGGCATCCGCGATCGGAAAGTAGAGATCGGTTTCGCACGGCATGTAGAGCACGCGCGCTCGGATGGACTGCAGCGCCTTCTCGTGATCGCCGCCAAACCCGGGCGTGTCGCCCACGTTGTGCTGCTGCCACGTGCGGGCGTGCAGGATGAGGTTATTGGGATCGCGCACCGAGTCGCGCACGATGCGCGCGGCCAGTGCCTCCTCGACGGTCGCCGACTGCGGCTTGAACAGCTCGCGCCGCCACCATTCTTGCGACCACACCCAGGCGGCCCAGTGCGTTGACCACGCCTCCATACCCTTCTTCGGCGGCGACGTGTAACGTCCACCGGCAAATGCCGGGTCGGCGGTGAGCGCGCGAATGGCGCTCTCGAGCCGCACCACGCCGTGCGGATAGGTCTTGGCCGTGCCGCACCACGGCACGATGCCGTCCATGAAACCGGGATGCAGCACGGCCCACTGGAAGGCCTGTTCCGCGCCCATCGAGAAGCCGGCTACGGCACGCACGTGCGTCACACCCAGATGTTCGAGCACGCGCCTGGACGCCTCCACGTTGTCGCGAATGGCGATGGCCGGAAAGTCGGGGCCGGCGTGCGGCGCCGGGGTGTTGCTCGGCGACGACGAGAAGCCGTTGCCGAACATCTCGGTGGCCACCACGAAGTCGCGGGAGGGATCGAGCGCCTTGCCGGGCCCGATCAGGAAGTCGTAGCCGTGATAGTCGGCGCCGTAGTACGACGGCACGAGCACGGCGTTGTCCTTCGCCGCGTTGAGCGTGCCGAAGGTGGCGTAGGCCACGTTGGCCACCGGCAGCACCCCTCCGCTTTCGAGGCGGAACTCTTTCAGCGCCAGGATGCGGCGATTGGGATCGGGCGGCGCGGACGTTTGCGCCGACAGCACCACGCCGGTGCACGTGAGGGCCACGGCGGCGGCCAGCCAGGAATGGGGCGACATGCGTTGGATTCTACGCCCGTCGTGCCGCCAGTGCCGGGATAGACTTCCGGCCATGGATCACGAATTCGCCTTCGAGATGGCCGCCTCCAGCGTGCGCTTCGGCCCGGGGGTCACGCGCGAAGTGGGCATGGACCTGGTGGATCACGGCGTGCGGCGCGCGCTCGTAGTCACCGACCCCACCGTGGCGCAGCTCGCGCCTATGCACACCGTGCTCGAGGCGCTGGCGGCGCAAGGTGTGACGGCCATCGTCTACGACCGCGTGCGGGTCGAGCCCACCGATGTGTCATTTCGCGAGGCCATCGACTTCGCCGCTCAGGATGACATCGACGGCATCGTGGCCGTGGGCGGCGGGTCGGTGATCGACACGGCCAAGGCGGTGAACCTCTACACCACGTATCCGCC
>JANORI010000899.1:0-14765 GCA_031415235.1 Acidobacteriota bacterium
CAGCCCGTCACAAAGGGCACGACCGACAGCCAGAAGAGCAGATGCAGGTTGGCCCAGCCGGAGACAGGATCTGTCAACCAGTGGCGGATGATAACGGGCCGGAGACCGGGAACCGGGCCGTGGCGCGGGTGGAGGCTAGTAGTTGAACCAGTAGCTGAACTTCACGAGGAACACATTGCGCGCCGGCGCCGAGAAGAGATCGCCGACGTCGCGGCCAAAGCGGAAGTCGCCCTGATCGCCGCGCTCTTGCCGGCCCTGCTGCCACACGGCAAACAGCGCCGAGCCGGGCTTGAATTCCCACCGCAGCACGTTGGTGGCGCGGAAGGAACGGAAGTTGAAGTCGGCGTTGTCCTGATAGGCGTAGGACTGATAGCGATCGACGTAGTGTGCCGCGCGGCCGTCGGTGAGCTCGCGAAACCGCGCGTACTGCCCGGTCGAGATGAACGGCTCGGCGTAGCTCTGGAACGACAGCGTCGGCGACAGCGTGTAGTTGACGCGCAGTGTCATCGCCAGGGTACGTTGTTCCAGGCGCCCGAAGACGTAGTGCGGGGCGCCGGCGGCGTCGGTCTCGTTCTCGACCCACTGCGCATCGTCGCTGTTGCGGTTGAAGCGCACGCCGCCCTCGAGCCGCAGCGCGCGGCTGGGTCGCCACGTCAGACTCGGACTGGCGTTGATGCGCACGGTGCCTTGGCCATCCCGCTCGTAGTAGCCGTTGTAGCCTGGGCTCACGACGCGACGGTCATCGAGCTCCACGTAGTGCCACAGGCCGAGCGAGTTGTTGCTGCGCACGCCCGGCCCGCCGCGGGTGGACCGGTCGCGGATGCCGCCGCCATTGGCGTTCAGACCGAAGCCGGTGCGCAGGTTGTTCTGAAACGTCCAGTGCATGTTCACGTTGCCGCCGCCAAACAGCCGGTCGCCGCCGAAGTTCCAGGCCGCCCACTGGTTCAGATTGACCATCCACGACCTGACGTACTTGCCGGGCACGTTGTCGCGCCACTGGACCCAATGATTCATCGTGCGCTCGTCGGCGCGGCGCTGGAAGCCCAGGTCGTTTGATTCGAAGCCGGGCGTCTTGTAGCCGTAGGCGGCGTTGAAGCGCACGCGCTCGCCAGCGATCTTTGCGACAGTCACCGCCCCGCCGTGTCCCGAGAGCGATGTGGCGTCTGGGTCGAAGGTCAGGTAGTCGGCGTCGGGCCGCTGGAAGTAGTGCACGGCGTTCTGCTGCACCCGGGCGATGGCGGCGGCATCGCCGCTCACACGCGTGCCGGCCACGTAGCCCGACAGGCTGTAGCGTTGCCAGAAGCGCCAGTCGTAGTCCACGCCGCCGGTCGCGGCCGTGTCCGTCAAGAAGCGAGTGTCTGGTGTCAGGCGTCGATTCGTGCTGGTCAGCATCACGCCCAGATTCGAGCGGTTCGCAAACTCGCGACGCGCGCGCAGCACGTTGAAGCCCGTAAGTGGCTCAACCACCTGGTCGCGGCGCACGAGCCCCGACGCGACGGTGGCGTGTTCTTCCTGCGTCACGGCGCTGAGCGCGCCGACCGAGAACGCGCCGACGCGCCCGCTGAGCTTGGCTGCACCAAGAATCGTCGCGGCGGCCGGGGCTTGCGAGTACTCGCCATCGGCCGTGTCGGCGGATCCCTGCGGCGGCCGGCCGATGCGACGCGAGTACAGCAGCCCCGTGCACGCGCCGTCGTTGCAGTCCATGTTGAAGCGAAACACACCCGACCCCTCCACGAAGAACGGGCGTCGTTCCTGGAAGAAGAGCTCGAACGCATCCAGGTTCACGGCCGCGGGATCCGCCTCCACCTGGCCGAAGTCGGGATTGAGTGTGGCGGTGAGCGTGAGGGCTGGGGTCACGGCGTACTTCAGATCCACGCCAGCCGCGGCCGCCGGTTCGGTGTTCGACGAGAGCGGATTCCCTGCCTCTTTCGGCGACACCGTGAATTCGCCCAGCGCGTACGGCAACAGCTCGAGCCGCTTGCTCGCGACGCCGGGGCGGATGCCGATCACGTCGCCAAACTGCGACACGAAGCCCGTGGCGCTGCGGGCAATGAGTGGCCAGGTCACCGTCTCGTTGGCGCGAGGCATCTCGCGGGTAATGGCGAGGCCCACCGGGCCCCCGCCACGCGCAAAGCGCAGCTGTGAAAAGGGGATCTTGAACTCGGCACGCCAGCCCTGGGCATCGCGCGCCACTTGCACGTCCCACACGGCGTCCCAACTGGCGTCGTCGTCGCCGTCGTTGAAGTAATAGACGTCTGCCTTCACGCCGGCGGGATTCACGGCAAACTCATAGGCCGAGCGCCGGTCGTGGAACGAGTCGATGGCCACCTTGACCCAGTCGGACGGCGAGCGTTCGTCGCGGCGGGTGAGCATGCCCACGATGCCGGCCGGCTGGCGGTCGAAGGCCTGGATCGCCACATACAACGCGGTGTCGTCGTAGGCCAGGCGGGCTTCGGTGCGCTCGGTCGGTTCGGCGCCCTCAGCCGGCTGGCGCTGCACGAACTCACCGATGACCGGCGCGTCGCGCCACACCGGCTCGTCGAAGCGGCCATCGAGCACGATGGGCGAGGCCGTCGGCACGGCCTGCGCCTCGAACACCATCCCGGCGCGATCGCGTACCTCGCCAGGAGTCGCGGTGATCGGGCTGGCCGTGCCCGCCAGCCACGCCGCGATGCACGCAGCGGCGGTGACGCGACGAAGAGACCTACTCATGGACGCTGGAATAGACGAGTGGACCCCAAAAAAGGTTGGGTTGCGTCCGGATTGCTTCGCGGCGTACGGCGCCTTGTCCGCGGCCGTCACGAGCAACGGGGCGGGGGTCACATCGACTGGACCGAATCGAGGGCGTCGCAAGTCCGGTAGAGCGCATGGCTGTCCCGGCCGGACGAGATGAAAGTTCGCTTCGGGACGCCTTTCTCTAGTGAACGGACGTGCAGCGCGGGGTGCGCATCGCCCGCCATTCGTCTTTCAGAATCGCCCACAGCGTCTGGTCCAGACGCTCGGCGTGTCGTTCGAACGACTGGCGCAGCACCGCTTCGCGCACCGCGCCGAGTTTGGCGAGCGCGCCTTGACCGCGGCCGTTCTTCACCGCCGCGCGCGCCTCGAGTCGACAAATGCCCATCTGCTCGAACGCGAAGTCGACCACGCGCTGCGCGCCGGAGAGGAAGAGGCCCGTGCCCCAGTAGGCCTCGCCCAGGATGAAGCCCCACTCGGCCACGCCGTCGCGGCCGTCGAGCATCCGCACCTGGAAGATTCCCACCGCGGCGGTCTCGCCGTCGGGCACCACCGCGAAGCAGGCATAGCGGCCCGCCGCACGTTCTCGGTGGGTCCACGCGATGAAGCGCTCGAAGCCGGCCACGCTCGTGGGCGGCGGCGAAATGAAGCGGCTCACCTCGGCGGTCGTGAGCTGCGCGGCCAGCGACGGCGCATCGGCCGCCGTCAGCTCTCGCAGGGTGAAGCCCAGGCTGCGCAGCACCGGCAGGCCCTCGCGCCAGTCGGCCGGCGAGGCGATCCCGAGGGTGGGCAGTGTCGCCACCAGGTCACGCGCGGTGACGGCGGCACGGTCGGGGCGATACGGCATCATTTCCATGACAGGTCTCCTCGTGGCCGACTGGTTCGACCGGTCATGGCTGCGAGCCCAGCACTTCGCCCCAGACGATGTTGTCGCCCCAGACGATGTCTTCACCCCAGACGATGTTCTCGCCCCAGACGATGTTGTTCCCCCACACGATGTTGTTGCCCCAGACGATGTTCTCGCCCCAGACGATGTTTTCGCCCCAGACGATGTTCTCGCCCCACACGATGTTGTTCGCCCACGCCGGGCGGTGCGTGTAGAGGGCCTCGCCCCACACGATGTTTTCGCCCCACACGATGTTTTCGCCCCACACGATGTTCTGGCCGTCCACCGTGGTCGACTGCGTCACGCCGGTGGTCAGCCAGTTGCTGCCGACGGGCGCGGCGGGATTGATCGCCTGCGCCAGCTGCAGCGCGCCGGCCGGATTCAGGGCGCCTGCGCCTTGCGCCAACCCGTGATACGGCTGGCCGCTGGCCGGCTCGGTCATCGGGAACGCGCTCACCTGCAGCATGGCCTTGAGCGCGTTGACCGGCGGCGCCGCGCCGTAGGTGACGCGGGCCTGCTCGATCATCAACGCCACCGTGCCACTCACCACGCTGGCGGCCATGCTCGTGCCGCTCAGCTTCAGATACGGCCGCCCGCCCAGCGTGACGCGGTTGCTCGAGTAGAGCGTGTAGAGCGTCTGACTCGTCGCGGCCGGGCCCACCAGGCGGTGCCCGGGCGCAATCACGTCGGGCTTGGCGTCGCCGTCGTACCAGGTCGGCCCGCGCGAGCTGTACTCGGCCACGACGTCGTCGGACCGGCGGGCGGTGTCGTGCGTGCGCAAGGCGCCCACGGTGATGGCCGAGGGCGCGTTGGCGGGCGAGCTGATGCCGGCATAACCCACTTGGCCCGTGAGCGGGTTCGTGCCGTAGTTGCCCGCCGACGACACGACCACGATGCCGGCGCGCACGGCGGCTTCCACCGCCTGCACCAGCGGGTCGGTCGCGGCCGGTTCGAAGATCGGATGGCCGAGCGACAGGTTGATGATGTCGATGCCGTAGGCGGTCTTGTTGGCGACCGCCCATTGGAGAGCATTGATCACGTGGCTCGTGCTGCCGGCGCCGTAGTTGTTGAGGACGCGCAGGCTCACATACGACACGCCCGGGGCCACGCCCTTGCCCTCGACCTGGTCGCTGCCCATGACACCGGCCACATGCGTGCCGTGCCCGTAGCCGTCGAGCGGTGCGATGGCCGGGGGATTGGCGTTCCCGGTCGTAAAGTCGCGCGTGGTCTTGATTCGCGCTGTGCCGCCGCCGTCGAGCACCAGACCCGAGTCGATCACCGCCACCGTCACGCCCGTGCCCGTGCGCGTCGTCGTGGCCGCGCCGCTGGTGGCGCTGTCGAGCGCCAGCGTGCTCCGCAAGCTGTAGGGGGCGAGTGACGCCGTGACGTTCCTGGCGAACTCCGACGTGTCGGTGAACGCCGCGTAGGTGCTGGTCGTCTTGGTCGCCGTCGCGCTCACGACCGCGCCGACCGCCACGGGCGTGGGCAGCGTCATGGCGAAGCTCGTGGTGCCCGAGCTGTTGGTCGCGACGTTGACGAACCCAAGATACGTCTGGCCTTCGCCGTTGGTCGTGCTGTCCCCCGTCACGTTGCTGAAGAACTCCACGCGGAAGTAGCTGCTGGCCGTGCTGTTCAGCGTGCCGGTCACTTCCACCAGGGTGCCCGTGGTGACGGCCTTGGTCAGCACCGGGTAGTTCTGCTTGCCATTCGCACCCGTGTCGCCATCGCCGGTGTCATTGGTCAACACGCCGCTCGTCGCCAGGTCGATGCCGAGCGCGCCATTGCCGTGGATCGCGTTGCCCAGCACCGATGTGCCCGTGCCCGACTGGATCCAGACGCCGCGCGTGGCGTTGCCGACGATGACGTTGCCTTCACCCGCGCCGACGCCGCCGATCCGGGCGCCGGTCGCGCTGCCGAAGACGTTGACCCCGGGCCCGTTGTTGGCGAGCACACCAGTGCCGGTCGCGGTCGTGCCGATGTAGTTGCCGCGGATGATGGCGCCGCTCGCGGAGTTGTAGAGTTCGACGCCGCCATTGCCGGACGTCGAGTTGCCGGAAATCACATTGCGATCGGCGGCGGACGTGCCGCCCACGAGCACATTGCTGGCCTTGATGCCTATGCCGCTCCACTGGTTGGCGCGCTTCAGGGTACCGGAGACGTCGGTGCCTATGTAGTTGCCGACAATCGTCGAGCCGCCAGCACCGGCATCGGCTTCAATACCTTGATCGCCGGCCGAGTTGATCACCAGTCCGCGCACGGTCGAGGCGCCCGTCGTCAACGTGATGGCGTTGGCGTCGTCTGCCGAGACGCCGGCGGCGTTGATCTCCACGACCGGTCCTTGCCCCGCCACGTAGCCGGGCTGGGTCGTGCCGTCGATGGTCACAGGGCCTGTCACGTTGAGGTCCGAACCAGTCGGAGAGATGCGGTACCACGACCGCGCCGTGCCCGCCTGGTAATCGGCGTCGAAGTCCAGGATGGAGCCGTCGGGAGTCGTCGTGGCCACCGGCGTGCCAAACGTGCCCACCACGCCGTTGTTGCGGTAGTAGACGTGGTTGGCGTCGGTAAGCGGGATGTTGAACCAAATCGTGTCGGCACCAGCGCGCCCGTTGGCGTCGAGAATGGCCTGCCGCAGCGAGCCCGCGCCCGAGTTGTTGGTGTTGGTCACGGTGAAGACCGTACCCACCACCGGCGAGGCCTGCATCGAGCTCACGTCCGCATCGACCGACATCGAGACGACGTCGGGGTGCTGCCTCAGCTGCCGCAGCATGCGGCGCGGCAGGCGGCCCGCGAAGGCGTCGATGACGCCGAAGTCCTGGTCAGCGCGCTCGCCGTAGGCCTGCATTTCCCGCAGCAGCCGGCGCTTGGCGCCCGGCTTCAGCGTGATGATCACGCGCTCCCGGTCGCTGCCGTCCCCCTGGTTCAGCCGCTCGGCCAGCTGCCGGTCCGCACGGTCCGCGCGGCGGTGCGGCCCCTGACCGCCTCGGCCCTGGGCGTGCGGCGCGACCGCACCGGTGACCACCAGAAGCAGAGCCACGGCCAGCGCATACCAGCCCGAGGACCAACGCGTGCCGCCGCGGGCGGCGGGCGACGTCGGCTTCGAGGAGCGGTGCGAATGCAGAGTGGTCATGCCCTGCAGAAAAGCAAAGGCCGGACCACTCCGCGGAATGTACCCCTAAGTGACTGTGAAAGAATGGGTTCGGCCAGTAACTCGGTCGCGACTGGCGGAGCCGTTCCCCAGTTTTTCGGCTGGCCGCCGCACCTGTTTTTGGCTCGGCCACCGAAATTTCGGCTGGACCGCCCCGTGCTTCACTACCGGGCAGGCCTGACCCCACCTGGGGTCAGTTGTTAGCCTTGGCCATGGCCGAACTCGAGGTGCGCCAGCTCGACGGCGGCGTGGCCGATGCGCTCGTCGTCCCGGAGATGGCCACCGCCGAGAACGTGATGGCCATTGAACGACCTCTGCGCTGGGTGGCTCCGCGTCTGCTCGTCACCGAGGTGGCGTCGGCCTTGCTGGCGTCAGCCGATCGAAAGCTACTGGCCCTGGCGCGGCAACGCGGCGTCGACGTGATCGACGTACCGTCGGCCTGACGCGCCTGCGTGCCAGCGTGCCAGCGCTCCCTGAGCAGACGCCACTGCGCCCGATCGTGCGATCTACTACTCCGACCGCCCGGGCAGGCAGTCGTGAAGCTGAGCTCCGACCGCGGCCTGGTCGCGCGCTGAGAGCACGCCGATCCGTCTTGCGATGAAGCGACTGTCGAGGGTGAAGATCTTCAAGCGCACCAGGCTTGGCGTGGTCAGGCCGGCGCTCTTCAGGTCGGTCAGGGACGTGTCGCCCGGCCACGGTCGGTGCGACGCCGACGTGATCATCGCGAGCACCGAGTGCCCCTGGCGGTTGAAGGCCCTCGTGCTGAGGACGACGGCCGGCCGGCGCTTTGTGGCCGCGCGGTCCGTAAACGGAAACGGAACGACAACGGTCTGCCAGGGCTCACAGGTCACCGTATGCCTCGTCGTCCTCTGTCGAGCCCCACTCGGCGAGCGTCGACTCCAAGGCCGCGTGGAACGCGAGGTCGATCGGTTCGAGACGCCGCAAAGTGACGACGCCTTTGACCACGTCGTAGGCGACCGCGTCGCCCGGTGAAACGCCAATAGCGTCCCGCACCTGTTTAGGCAGCGTCACCTGCCCCTTGCTGGACACCCGGCTGATCCTCACCGCAGAACCGCTTCTGGCTGCCATCGTCTGTTTCCTTACAGTAAAGAATACAGGATAGCCGGATCTGCCGCCAGGTGAGGCGCGGCGCCCATCGGGCGCGGGCAAGCAATCAATAGCGTTTCAATCGGTCGAAACGACGACGGCTTGAATGCCCGGTTCAGTGCACGACTGCGGCTGGCAGCGGTCTCGCCAGCCGCCAGTCCTCGCGCACGAGGCCCCACAACACCTGGTCGAGCCGTTCGCCGTGACGCTCGAACGACTCGCGCAGCACGGCTTCCTTGACGGCGCCGAGCTTGGCCAGCGCGCCGTTGCCGCGTCCGTTCTGCACCGCCGCCCGCGCTTCGAGCCGGTGCAGCCCCATCTGCTCGAACGCGAAGTCCACCACGCGTTGGGCCCCGGCGAGGAAGAGGCCCGTGCCCCAGTAGGCTGCGCCGAGGATGAAGCCCCACTCGGCCACGCCGTCGCGGCCGTCGAGGAGGCGTATCTGGAAGATCCCCACCGGCACGGTCTCGCCGTCGGGCACCACGGCGAAGCACGCATACCGGCCGGCCGCGCGTTCCTTGTGCGTCCAGGCGATGAACTGTTCGAAGCCCGCCACGCTCGTGGGCGGCGGCGAGACAAAGCGGCTGACTTGCTCCGTGGTGAGTTGTGCGACGAGCGACGGCGCATCCGCCGGCTGCAACTCACGCAGCGTGAGGCCGAGTCCGTGCAGCACCGGCAAGCCGTGTCGCCAGTCCGCGGGCGCCGTCGGCCCCCAGGTGGGGAGCGACGCCGCTAGGTGTGACCGCGCGTGGCGGTCATCGGTGGTGTGATAGGGCAGCATTTCCATGGCGTAGTCCTCGTCTCCCGATCCCGGCAACTACGGCTGCACCTGGTCGATCTCGCCCCACACGATGTTGTCGCCCCAGACGATGTCTTCCCCCCAGACGATGTTCTCGCCCCAGACGATGTTTTCGCCCCAGACGATGTTCTCGCCCCACACGATGTTGTTGCCCCAGACCACGTTCTCGCCCCAGACGATGTTGCTGCCCCAGACGAGATTGGCGCCCCACACGATGTTCGACCCCCACACGATGTTGTTGGCCCAGGCGCTGCGGTTCGTGTAGATGGCTTCGCCCCACACGATGTTCTCGCCCCACACGATGTTTTCACCCCACACGATGTTCTGCCCGTCGACCGTAGTCGACTCGGTGACGCCGCCGACCAGCCAGTTGCTGTTCACCGCGGTCGTGGGGTTGAGGACGTTGGCCAGGGCAAGCGCGCCCGCCGTGTTCACTGCGCCGGCGCCCTGCGCCAACCCGCGATACGCCGTGCCCGTGGCATCGCCCATCGCAAACGCCGTGTGCTGCAGCATGGCCTTCACCGCGTTGGGCGGGGGCTTCACCCCGAAGGTGGCCTTCGCCTGTTCGAGCATCAGGGCCACCGAGCCACTCACCACGGCGGTGGCCATGCTCGTCCCGCTCAGCTTCAGATACGGGCGGCCCCCAATCGTCTGGCGCAGAGTCGGGAAGAGCGAGTAGAGCGTTTGGTTCGTGGCCGCCGGCCCGAGCACGCGGTGCCCGGGTGCGATGACGTCAGGCTTGGCATAGCCGTCGTACCACGTTGGCCCGCGTGAGCTGTATTCGGCCACCAGATCGTCGGTGCGCGTGGTCGTGTCCTGGGTCCTGACGGCACCCACCGTGATGGCCGACGGCGCATTGCCCGGCGAGCTGATGCCCGCGTAACCCACCTGACCGGTCAGGGGATTCGTGCCGTAGTTGCCGGCCGAGGACACGACGACGATCCCCGCCCGTACGGCCGCTTCCACAGCCTGCACCAGCGGGTCGGTGGCTGCCGGTTCGAAGATGGGATGGCCGAGCGACAGGTTGATGATGTCGATGCCGTAGGTGGTCTTGTTGGCCACCGCCCACTGAATCGCCTTGATCGCGTTGCTGGTCGCGCCGATACCGTAGTTGTCCAGCACGCGCAAGCTGACATACGACACGCCGGGCGCCACGCCCTTGACCTCCACTTTGTCGCCGCCCAGGAGGCCGGCTACGTGGGTGCCGTGCCCGTAGCCGTCCACGGCCGCGACGGCCGGCGGGTTCGCGTTGCCGGTCGTGAAATCCCGCGTCGTCTTGATGCGGGTGGTGCCGCCGCCGTCGAGCACCAGGCCCGAATCGATCACCGCCACGGTGACGCCCGCGCCGGTCCGCGTCGTCGTGTCCACCGGCGCCTTGTAGGTCACCGTCAGCAGCGGACGATCCGCGAGCGTCGAGGTCTCAGAGGTGCGCACCGTCCAATCGTTGGAGTTGCTCTGCCACAGCAACCATCCGTAATTGGCGCCGCCGTTGGCCCACTGCTGCAGCGCGGCGGTCAGGCCGGCCCCAGAGAACGTGCGGTACCCGGTCGTCGTCAGACCGCTGATCGTGGCATCGGCACTTGCCAGGGCCTCCACGTTGTCGCGCTGGACGCCGGCACCGGACGTGGTCATGCCATTCCAGGTGGCGCTGGCGCTCCAGGTCGCGAGCATGCGATAGAGACTCGCCGTGGCCGAGCTGCTGCCGTCGGCGAGTTGCGCGACGCGAAGCGTCGCCGAGGTGATCGTCGAGCCCGCGGGAATCTGCCCGGTCCCCGTGCCCCCCAGCTGGTCGAACCGGAGCAGCAGTCCGGACTCGTCTGTCGCGGCCTGCTCGATCTCCATGGTCGTGGCCGTGGCATGACTGGTCGTGGCGGCTGACTTCTCGATGCCGCCGTCCACCGTGGCGGTGTAGGAGTTGGCGCCCTGTTGGAAGGTCTTGGTCGTGGCCGTGGCGCTCGGGCTCGTGAGCCCCAACGTGCTGCGCAGCGAGTAGGCGCTATTGAGCGCGGCGCCGTTGACGGCGCCCATCACGCCCGTCGACCGCATCTCCGCGTCGGTCGACAGCGCGACCACGTCCGGGTGGTTCTGGAGCTGACGCAGCAGGCGGCGCGGCAACTGGCCGCTGAACGCCTCGATGACGCCGAAGTCCTCGTCGACCCGCGCGCCCGCGGCCAGCAGTTGCTGCACCAGCCGGCGCTTGGTGCCGGGCTTCAGCGTAACGATCACGCGCTCGATGTCGCTGCCGTCGCCCTCGTGCAGCCGCTCGGCCAGCTGTCGGTCGGCCCGGTCGGCCCGGCGCTGCGGCCCCTGGCCGCCCCGGCCCTGGGCGTGCGGCGCAACGGCGCCGGTGGCCACCAGAAGCAGGGCCACGGCCAGCGCATACCAGCCTGAAGACCAACGCCTACCGCGGACGGCGGCGGGGGAGGTCGACTTCAGGGAGCGGTGCAGAAGCTGGGATGACATGCCCTGCAGGAAAGCAACGAGCGGGCCACTCCGCCGAAAGCGCCTCTAAGTGACTGCGCATGAACGTGTTTTATGATTATCTCGTCCAGCGGCTGGCGCCGCTCTGGCGGGGTCAGTGTACCGACATGGCACACCTCCACGCACCCCATCACCGGGCGGCGCGACGCGCTTGGACGCAATCGCCCGAGAAAGCCGCCCGAAACGCGGGGTAGGTCCCCTCGGCGCTCGAGTGCGCCGTTACTGAGCAGTGTCTCGCAACGAGACCCGCAACAGCGTGCAGATCTCGACAAAGCGAGAGCGGGCACGTCACCGGGGATGAAGGACGGAGGCACGCGTCCACGATCACGCGCGAAGCAGCGCACCGAAGGCGCGCTCAGGAGGGCGTGACGACGCGACCGAGGATGTCGTGCTGGACGGGACGGGCCGAGGCGTGCGCGCGCTGCCCGCCAGCGCGTTGTGCGGCGAGACTCAGTGCACGGCGGGACGGCGCGTGGGGCGCGCCGCCCACCACTCGTCGCGCGGAATGGCCCACAGCACCTGGTCGAGCCGTTCGCCGTACCGCTCGAACGCCAACCGCAGGACGGCCTCGCGCACGGCCCCTACCTTGGCCAGGGCGCCTTGGCCACGGCCATTGGCAACGGCCGCGCGCGCCTCGAGGCGATGCAGACCCATCTGCTCGAACGCGAAATCCACCACGCGCTGGGCGCCGGCCAGGAAGAGCCCGGTGCCCCAGTAGGCCGCGCCGAGAATGAAGCCCCATTCGGCCACGCCGTCGCGGCCCTCGAGCAGGCGCACTTGAAAGATCCCGACTGCGACGGTTGCGCCGTCGGGCACCACCGCGAAGCAGGCATAGCGGCCCGCCGCGCGCTCCCGGTGGGTCCAGGCGATGAACCGCTCGAAGCCCACCACGCTCGTGGGCGGCGGCGAGATGAAACGCGTGACCTGTTCGCTGGTCAACTGCGCGAAGAGCGACGGCGCATCCGCGGCGCACAGTTCGCGCAGCGTCAAGCCGAGGCCGCGCAGCATCGGCAAGCCCGTGCGCCAGTCGATGCCAACGGCGGGATCGTGCCGCGGAATCGTGGCCGACGCGGCGGTGCGGCGGCTGGCGGCGTGATGAGGCATCATCTCCACGAGAACACTCCAAGTCGTCTTGGTGCCGTGCTATTCGGGCCTGAGTGGCGTTGTTCGGCGGGCTAGTAGCTGTCCTGGCCGCCGCCACAGGTGGGGAACGCGGTGAGGTCGTTGACCCAGAGCAGGTTCTCGCCCCACACGATGTTGTCGCCCCACACGATGTCTTCACCCCAGACGATGTTCTCACCCCACACGATGTTCTCGCCCCAGACGATGTTATTGCCCCAGACGATGTTGTTGCCCCACACGAGGTTCTGGCCCCACACGATGTTGTTGCCCCAGACGAGGTTCTGGCCCCAGACGACGTTCTCGCCCCACACGATGTTGTTGGCCCAGGCATCGCGCTTCGTGTAGATGGACTCGCCCCACACGAGGTTCTCGCCCCACACGATGTTCTCTCCCCACACGATGTTCTGTCCGTCCACGGTGGTCGACTCCGACACGCCGACGGTGAGCCAGTTGCTGCCGGACGCGGCCGGGTTGATCGCGTGCGTGAGTACCAGCGCCCCTGACGGGTTGACCGCCCCGGCGCCCTGCGCCAGGCCGTGATACGGCGTCCCGGCGCCGTCGCCCAGGGGGAACGCGGTGTGCTGCAGCATCGCCTTCACGGTGTTGGGCGTCGGCTTCGCGCCGAATGTGGTCTTGGCGCCCTCAATCATCAGGGCCACCGAGCCGCTCACGACGGCCGCCGCCATGCTCGTGCCGCTCAACCGCAGGTATTCCCGACCGCCGAGCGTGACGTGCTGCGTGGGCAGCAGGCAATAGAGCGTCTGGGTCGGCGACGTCGGGCCCACCACGCGATGGCCGGGCGCCACGACATCGGGCTTGGCGTAGCCGTCGTACCACGTCGGGCCGCGCGAGCTGAAGTCGGCGACCAGGTCGTCGGCACGCGTCGTCGTGTCGAGCGTCTTCTCGGCGCCCACGGTGATGACCGACGGCGCGTTGCCGGGCGAGCTGATGCCGGCATAGCCCACCTGGCCGGTCAGCGGGTTCGCGCCCATGTTGCCGGCCGACGCCACCACCACGATGCCCGCGCGTACCGCGGCTTCCACCGCCTGCACGAGCGGATCGGTCGCCGTCGGCTCGAAGATGGGATGCCCGAGCGACAGGTTGAGGACGTCGATGCCGTAGGCGGCCTTGTTGGCCACGGCCCACTGCACCGCGTTGATCACGTGGCTCGTCGCACCGACGCCGTAGTCGTTGAGCACGCGCAGGCTCACATACGACACGCCCGGAGCCACGCCCTTGGCTTCGGCCTGGTCGCCGCCGATGAGGCCCGCCACGTGCGTGCCGTGACCGTAGCCGTCGAGCGGCGAGATGGCCGGGGGATTGGCATCGCCGGTCGTGAAGTCGCGCGTCGTCTTGATGCGGGCCGTGCCGCCGCCGTCCTGCAGCATCCCGGAATCGATCACCGCCACGGTGACGCCGACGCCGGTGCGCGTGGTCGTCGGCGATGACACGGCCACCAGCGCCGGTCGCAGCGTGGTCGCCACGACACCCCAGGGCTTGCTGGCCGCCAGCGTCCAGCCGACCGTGACCGTTCCGCCGCCTGGCCGGGTCGCCGCGGCACCGCGGATATGGGCGTTCGTGGTGCCGGTGCCGTCATTCCACAGACTCGTGCCCGTTCCGATGAGGGTCAGGGTCTTGGCGTCGCCGTTGGCGGCCACGGCGCTCAGCACCAGCTCGCCCGCCGTGCTGGGAAGGGACACCGACGCCGTCGTGCTCGTCCCCGTGCTCGCCGCGCCTGGGGTGAAGGGCGTGACCGGGTCGACCCCGGTGAACGTCCGCGCCGACGCCGCGACGTTGACCGCCCCCGACATCGTCACGACGACGAACGCCGAGCCCACCGGCGGGTTCACGAGGTAGTAGATCGCGGCGCCGTTGCTGGTGGCCCCGCCAGACATCCTGTTGGTCAGGTCCACGCCACCGTAGGTGACGCGCGACACGGACTTGGTGCCGTCGCGGTGAGCGGTGGTCACGACGAGAAGGCGATTGGTCCCGGCGGCGACCGTGTGCGACCAGTAGAGGCTGGAGGTCGAGGTGCCCTTGGCACTAGTGGTGGCCGACGCGGCGATCGCCCCCGGGACGAGGGTCGACGTCTCGAGACCCAGCGTGCCGCGCAGCGAATAGGGCGAGCCTTGCGCGGTACCGGTCACGCCGGCCACGCTCATCGGCTTCACCTCGGCATCGACCGACATCGACACGACATCCTGGTGTTGCCGCAACTGCCGCAGCATGCGGCGCGGCAGGCGGCCCGCGAAGGCGTCGATGACGCCGAAGTCCTGATCAGCACGCCCGCCGTAAGCCTGTAGTTCCTGCAGCAGCCGGCGCTTGGCGCCCGGCTTCAGCGTGATGATCACGCGTTCGATGTCGCTGCCGTCGCCCTCGTGCAGGCGCTCGGCCAGCTGACGGTCGGCCCGGTCGGCCCGGCGCTGCGGCCCCTGGCCGCCCCGGCCCTGGGCGTGCGGCGCAACGGCGCCGGTGGCCACCAGAAGCAGGGC
>JANORI010000900.1:0-2531 GCA_031415235.1 Acidobacteriota bacterium
CGAAGTAGTTCACGGCGTTGTCATGCACGCTGTGCCCCTGCACGTCGGGGAACGCCGCCTGGCGATCGGCGTCGGTGAGGGGCGGAATGAACGCCGGCAACTACTTCGTGCTGTTCGATCAGTTCGAGGGGCAGGCCGGCGATGGGCCGGGCGGCTTCAGCTGGGACACCAAAGGCTGGGTCGGGCAGGATCGCAACCGGCTGTGGTTTCGCGCCGAGGGAGATCGCGTGGGTAGCCGTTTCGAGCAGGCACAGACGAACCTGCTGTACGGACGCGCTTTCTCGCGGTGGTGGGACGTGACGGCGGGGGTGCGGCTGGATACACTGCCGGACACGCCCCGTAGCGCGCTCGCGGTCGGGGTGCAAGGCCTGGCCCCGTACTGGTTCGACGTCGAGGCCTCCGCCTATGTCGAGACCTCGGGGCGCACGCACGTGCGGGTGGAAACGGAATACGACCTGCTGCTCACCAACCGCCTGGTGCTGCAGCCGCTCATCGAGTTCGAGATCTACGGCCGCGCGGACCCCGAGCGTCGCATCGGCACCGGCCTGTCGACGGGCGAGCTCGGGCTGCGCCTGCGCTACCTGGTCCGTCGCGAGTTGGCGCCCTACGTGGGCGTGGTGTGGAGCCGAAAGTTCTTCGGCACCGGTGACCTGGCCGAGACGGCTGGCGACCGCACCAGCAGCGCCCGACTCGCCGTCGGCGTCAGGTTGTGGATGTAAGGCAGGCGCGCGTCCGTCGGCGGGCTGGACGCCGCTCAGTGGGTGAAGGTCACAGGAGGACACATGACGATTTCGAGGTGGTTGGTTCGACTCGGCGTACTCGGCCTGTGCGTCGGCACGGGCACGGTGCTGGCGCACCCCGGTCACGCGCACAAGATCCTCGGCACGGTGACGGCGGTCACCGCGGCGAGCGTCGATGTGCTCGACCGGAGCAACGAAAAGACGACGTTCGTGATCACCAAGGACACGAAGATCCGCGTGGGCAAGGCGGCTGGCACCATCAAGGACGTGCGCACGGGGCTGCGAGTCGTGGTGGAAGCCGAGGAAGACGACGACGAGACGTTCGTGGCCGTGACGATTCAACTGCCGGAACGTCCGGCCCAGTCAGGAGGCGGGCGATGAAGGGACCGATCTCGTCAATGATAGTTGGGGTGCTGCTGTCCGCACTACCGGCCTCGGCCCATGTCACCGTCGCCCCTCGGGAGTCGCGCCCGGGCGTGTCCGAACGCTACACGGTGCGTGTTCCCACGGAAGGCAAGGTCTCGACCGTCGAGCTCGAACTGGAGGTGCCGGAGGGCGTGACGATCAGCCCGCTGGCGCCGGCGGGATGGACGCACACGCTCGAGCGCACGGGCGACCGCGTGAGCGCCATCGTCTGGGCGATGGAGATCAAGCCCGGCGAGTTCGCCGAATTCGTCTTCATCGGCCGCAATCCAAAAAGCGGATCGACCATTGCCTGGAAGGCGCATCAACGATACGCCGACGGGACGGCCAGCCACTGGGTCGGCGAACCGGGCACGCGGAGCCCCGCGCCGCTGACCACCCTGGTGGCCGCTGCCCAGGACGAGTCGGCAGTCCTCACGCAATGGCTGGGCACGTTCGACACCGCCTTTAACGCCAAGGACCTCGCGAAGCTGGCGACGTTCTACCACCCTGACGTGACCATCTATGAAGGTGCCGGCATCAACAATGGCTGGGCCGACTATCGCGACCGGCACCTTGGTCCGGAACTGAAGGCCTTCCAGAACCTGCAGTTCGTGCATTCCGACACCAAGGTCACGGTCCATGCCGGCGGTCAGTCGGCGTACGCCACGTCGCGTTACACCCTCAAGGCGAAGATGGGGGAACGCGACATCGACTCCGAGGGCCTGGCCACCTACGTCCTCATCAAGGGGGCCGATGGCGCGTGGCAGATCCGGCACTCGCACACATCGAGCCGGGCGCGCCGCCCTGCGGCACAGTAGGTCGGCGGGAGCGCGCCATCTACCCGGTCCTCTTCCGCATCGGCGACTTCGCAGTCACCAGCTTCGGCGTGCTGGTGGCCATCGCGGCCATCGTGGGGATATGGCTGTTCCAGCGCGAGCTGCGTCGCAGTGGACTGCCCGAGAACGCTGTGGATGCAGGCATGGCCGGCGCCATTGGCGGCATGGTGGGCGCCAAAGTGGCGTGGGCGATCGAACATGCCGGCACCGAGCCGTTCGTGAACCTGTTGTTCTCTCGCGGGGGCCTGAGCTGGTTCGGTGGTCTGGCCGGTGGCCTCATCGCCGGACTCGTGCTGATGCGCATCCGCCGGTTGCCGATCGCAGCGGTGTTGGCAGCGGCGACTCCTGCCTTGGCGATCGGCCACGCCATCGGCCGAATCGGCTGTCTGCTGGTTGGGGACGACTACGGCCTGCCGAGCGAGTTGCCATGGGCCGTGGCGTTTCCCGAAGGCCTGCCGCCCACCAGTGAGCGCGTGCACCCGACGCAGCTGTATGAGGCCATCCCGCTGGTGGTCCTGGCGCTGCTGCTCATGCGCTGGCGTCGCGCCGG
>JANORI010000901.1:0-3936 GCA_031415235.1 Acidobacteriota bacterium
GTTCGTGGTCTCGACGTGCGCGAGCACCTCGGTCTGTCGTTCGATCGTCAGCTGATCGAAGCGGATGTTTTGCGTCGCTTCCGCGTGCGCGGCGATCGCGCCCAGCCCGTCTCGGAGCAGGCCCTCCACGGCGCGATCCGCGGCGGCGATCCGCTCGATGTATCTGACCGCGCCGACAGCCGATGCTGCCGGCATCTGGCGTTGGGCCGGGATGATGACGTCCGCTGCCGCGCGCAGCGTTCGACGATCGCCCGCACCGAATGGCGTCCGCGTCTGCCCAGCGGAGGTGAGCAGCTCGAGATCAATCAGCGGTGTGAGGAGTGCCAGTCGGACGGTCCCGTCCACGAAACGGCGCCGGCTCATCCTGCGTGGCATGCGCGCCATTGTAAGGCAGGGCACGCCGGAACGGCCGAAGCGACCGTGCCTGTCAAACACGGTCCCTCGCTCAAGCGGGCCACGCTTCCGGTTAACAGAAGCGACCCCGACGTGCTACCGAGCGCGACTGACGAGGACGAAGATGATGACAGTCAATGAGTTGCTGGCGCTCGCCTGATTCGCCGTCACACGCGATCACCCGGGGTAGATCGCCGTCTTTCGACGGGGTTGCGTCACAATCCATGTCACAGGGCACGACGAGTCGACAGTGGGGATTTTTCGCACCGCACGGGCGAACCGCCGATCGCGTGTCCTTGGGGCCCGCGAGGTGGCGGCGGCCACATGGCTGGTCCTTGAAGACACACCACCGTCCCCCGATCTTCGCCGCACGCTCAGCCGGGGCGAAGCTGCCGCGACCCCGTTGGCGGAACGCCTGCATGCGACGTTGTTGTGTGACGACGCGGCGGCGCGAGCCACCGCGAAACGTCGAGGTCTCCACGTGGTCGGGACGCTGGGTGCTGCTCGTCGCGAAGAACCGGCGGCTCCTGCCCTCGGTGGGCGCGGTCATCGAAGCGCTGCGCCAGCATGGGTGCTACGTCGCCGACGCGCTTGTGCGTGAAGTCCTCGCCGCCGCCGGCGAGCCCCCGGCGCCTGACGGCGCCTGACGGGCCGCGATGCGGTGGGACCGGGGACGGACACCGCCACCACTCCGGCGCACGAGTGCAACTGAAGTCAGTTCGGAAGAACCGGAGTGGGGCGTCGAGGTCGATCGCCATCGCCTCCCTCCTCACCCCTTCGCTAGCACGACTACAGTCTGTTGGCCCTCACAGCGACTCTGGCAGCGGCATCCGCGGGTCGGTGCCTACCAGCCGAGGCCAACAAAATACCCGGCCAACCCGCCGAGCGCGGCGAAGACACCAACTCCGATGACCTTCAAACGAGGGCTGTGCAGGACGCACCGCTCGTCACCATAGGGACAGAACAACGTATTGTTTCCGGTGGCGGCAGCCACGGTACCCACGGTTGCCCCAGCGATGACACCGACGAGTACAGAGTGCCTCAAGAACCAACTGCGGGCCTGCGGAGTAGGGGTCACGGGCTGTGCGAGGCCGGCAGCCGAGCCGGGGAGGCGGCTCGGTTCGGAGGGCGCCTTCTTGACGCTCGTGTCCATCGGCTCGCCGAGTCCTCTCAATCTGGCCGGCCGCGTTGCCCGCTCGACGATGTCAGAGACTGCTTGCGCCGGCTCCCCCGCCGCACTGGATCTCGCAGACAACAGACAGAACAAGCCAACCAAGACCCACTTCGATCTCACAGCCACCTCGTGCATATCCGCCGCAAGCCTGCAGCTTACGCCCTGCGAGATTCTAGTGTCCGAACGCACCCGTGGTATCGCCTTCGCTTCCGACGCACGCACTTCCTCAAGGCTCTTGCCAGTCGCCCACGCGATGGCGTCGTACAGCGCCTTCCGGGTCCTGAAGCCAGCGATCAGCGCTTTTACTTTGATCGCCGGCTCCGTCCTGACGAGGGCGAGGCTCGACGGGTTGTGCCTCGCCGTGGCTCTTCGTCGTCACACCAGATCGTAGTTCAGCGCGTCGGCGAACTGACTGAGCGACGCGAGCAGTGTCGGGCTGTCGAGGCGCTCGTTGAACGCCGGAGCGGCGGGCAAGGCACCGAAGGCTCTCTCGTAGAGAGCGGCGCATTCGCAATTGGTAATGGACGACGGGTACCAGATCCCTTGGGCGTCCGCGTACGAGTCGTAGATCACGCGGGACCACGCGCGGGCCTTGCCGCGGTTACCCGAGTTGATGGCCATGTTCCCGCCTGCGCGAACCGGCCAACGGCCACTGGTGTCGAGCAACTGCAGCGCCGCCTCCAGATCAATCGCCGCCAGCCAAGGCTCGTTCCGGCGTCGGTCGATTACCTTGGTCTCCTGAAACACCTCGCCGAGCGCCGTGAGGACGGCGTCGGATCCGCTCGTGGCGTAAAGAATCCCTCTCGTCTGAATGCGTTTCGGCAGTAGGTGGTGATCGAAGCGGCGTGACGTCGGCCCGACATGCCGGAAGGCATTCCAGCGAGTCGGATACGCGCCGCCGCCGAAGTAGATTCGCCACAGGCGCACACCAGTCGGCCAGGAATGAAAGATGGGCGGAACGGAGAATCTGACGGGAGGATCGGGAAGCTCTTCCATTCGGACGAGTGCCCTCTAGAGGTCCCCGGCGAGCTCGGCGACGGGTTGAACGCTTCGGCCCTGCGCCAGCCAATCCAAGGGTGAGACCAAGTGTCCGTCCTGCGCGAGATCGATGTGTGGCTGGCGGAACCAGTTGTCCACGGCCACGGGGTCCATCTCCCGATCGAGATGTGGGATGACCCGGTCGACGTTTGGGACAAGCCCCTTTGACGTAAATTGGAAGGCCGGCAGGCGCCACACGTTGCCATCGCGGATGCCGTAGAGCGTCGGCGGATCGGCAAGAAGCCGCTGCCGGACGCGCCCCGTGCTGACGCCGAGGCGCTTGGCTGCCTGCTCGGCATTGAGGCTGCCCCTGAGAATCGCTTGATACTTCGCCGCTCGCGCCGCGAGCGGCCGAAGGGCCAGCTGCCCGCCGACCGACACACCCCCACTCTCGAGCGCACGTTGCTCGTCGAGCGTCAAGGCGGTCTGCGCAACGGCCGCTTGCTCGTTCGTGTGCCCGACCGCTTCGCGAACCGCCGCGTACATCGTTCGCTCTTCGAAGCAGTCCGCCACGGCGTTCGGCAGTTGGTCGAGACCAAATTGGGGCGGCGACGAGGCGTGTGCGGTCTCAGACGCAGTCACCCACACGATCCCGGCGTCGCGGGTTTCCTTGCGGAGCCGCAACGTCTGCAACATGTGAAACCCATCGTCGCCAGGCAGGGCGACGTCGAGGACGATGACGTCCGGACGGGAACGCGTGGCCGCATCGACCGCGCCCGTGACGTTCGCGAACACGAGCCTGGTCCCCGGCAACTTCCTGCGAATGCGCCGCTCGGCTTGCTTGTCGGAAACGACCGCGAGCACCTTGGCTATTAACGTACTCATCTGTCGTTAGATGTCGTTAGTATGGCTTCCACGGCCGGGCGCGTCAAGGCCTCGGCCCGAGAACCCGCCGGACCACGCGGCGAGGTGCGGATCGGTCTCGCCGGTGCGGAGGTACCGCTCGACTTCGTCGGCGATCGTGGGCTGGGCGTCCATCAGGGCGGGATGGTACTCCGGCTCCCTGGGGGATCGCGATGGCGCACGCGTCGGTGCGCTTGCTCAGCGCCGCCTTCGTGACGAGGAGCGCTCGACAGGTGCCCCGCACTACTGCCTGCTCTCCTGGTAGGATAATCGTCATGCCAATGAAGCGGTCGCTCGCTCTTGCCCTGACCGCCGCCGTCGCCATCGGGCCGGCGGTCGCGTCCGCTCAGTTGGCGCGTCCCAACGCGAGCGGAGCCGCCATTGGGCACGTGCACATCAACGCTCGCGATGTCGAGGCGCAATCGCGCTTCTGGACGACCCTAGGAGGCCGGATCGTCCAACGCGAGAAGCTGACGCTCGTCCAGTTT
>JANORI010000902.1:0-4266 GCA_031415235.1 Acidobacteriota bacterium
CCCCGTTCGTGGCAGCTGCGGTTCCATACGCAGACCGCGGGCGTGTCGCTGACCGCGCAGCAACCCTACAACAACGTCGTACGGACGGCCCTGCAGGCCCTGGCTGCCGTACTCGGCGGCACCAACTCGCTGCACACCAACTCGCTTGATGAGGCGCTGTCGCTGCCCACGAAGGAGGCGGTCACTCTTGCGCTCCGCACACAGCAAGTGATCGCATACGAGAGCGGTGCCGCCAATGTGGTCGATCCGCTCGGCGGCTCGTACTTCGTCGAGGCACTCACGCGCGAGATGGAACAGGGTACGCTGAAGTACTGGGACACGATCGACCGGATGGGCGGGATGGTCGAGGCCATCGAGCTCGGCTATCCACAACAGGAGATCGCGGAAGCGTCGTACCGATTCCAGCAGGCCGTCGAGCGCAAGGAGAAAGTGATCGTCGGGATGAACGAGTTCGTGCAGGAACACGACCCGCCGATTCCGATTCTCTACCTCGACGACAGCGCCTGCCAGACGCAGCTGGCTCGGCTCGCGCACCTGAAGGCCACGCGCGACAATGCGGCCGTGGCCCGCACGCTCGACGCGCTCAAGCTGGCGGCGCACGGAACCACCAACACGATGGAGCCACTGCTGGCCTGCGTTCGCGCCTATGCCACGGTCGGCGAGATGTGCGACGCATTGCGTGACGTCTGGGGCGAGTGGCAAGAGACACCCGCCATCTAGGGGCTGGGGACAAGGGGCCGGGGGCCGGGCGCACGCCCGGCCAGGCGCGGCGTTGCGGAAGATTCCGATGGACAGAAGAATTCGCGTCGTTATTGCCAAGCCCGGGCTCGATGGGCACGACCGGGGGGCCAAGGTGATCGCCCGGGCGTTGCGCGACGCCGGGATGGAGGTCATCTATACCGGCTTGCGGCAGACGCCCGAGATGATCGTGAACGCGGCCCTGCAGGAAGACGCTGACGTGATCGGACTGTCGATTCTGTCAGGCGCGCACATGCACATCTGTCCGAAGGTGGTGTCGCTCCTGAAGGCGCAGGGCCTCGACGACGTGCTCGTGGTGGTGGGCGGCATTATTCCAGCCCAGGATCTCCCGAAAATGCATGCCATGGGCATCACCGGGGTGTTCATCCCAGGGACGCCGTTGCAGGCGGTGGTGGACTTCATCAACGGTCACGCGCGCACCCGCGGCGACGCCTGACGGCCCGAAGCTTGCACCGATCCGGTCGTTGGAGGGTCAGAATCATGACCGTCGTGACGCCACGTGTGCTGGTCGTTTCCGAAAGTCGCATTACCCGGCGGGTCATCGAGATGACGTTCGCGGACCAACCAGTCGAGCTGGTCCTGTCCGCGAGCGGGCAGGAGGGCGTCGAGGTGTGGGACGCCTCGCCGGCGGCCGTGGTGCTGGCGGATGTGACCATGGCGGCGCCAGACGGCCTGGCCCTCGCCCGGCACGTGCAGGCGACGGCGGGTGCTCGCCCGGCGGCGGTGCTCCTCATGGCGGGGCAGAGTGATTCGGTGGACGCGGCGGCCATGGCCGACGCCGACGTACGCGGCCTGATTCGGAAGCCACTCGACTCACTGCAACTCATCGATGCGATCCGCGACGTGCTTCGGACAGCCAGAGCTCCGCGGTCGTCGCAGCCGTCGACACCGCAGGTCGCGGCCAGCCCCGGTGAGGCGACACCTGCGGCCGACGCTCCGGACCCCGGTCCCGCGCCAGAGGCAGTGACGGCTGCGCCGCGCGAGGAGTCCCCGGTCACGCTGATCGACGATGACCTCGAACGCGTGGCGGCCCGCGTGGCGGCCATCTGGAGCGGCGACGCGCGTCATGACGCGGCCGTGCACGCCCTGGTGGCGGCGCGCGCCGACGATCTCGCCGCCGCCTCGGCCGCCTTCGCTGCCGCCGCGGTCGAACGCCTGGCGCCAGCGGCGGCGTCGGAAGCCGCTGAACGGCTCGTGCGCGAACTGGCTCCCGCGCTCGTGCAGCAGGTGGCGCGGCTGGTCGTGGCCGACGTCTCGGAGCGGCTCGTGCGCGAGGAAATCGCGCGGATGCGGTCGGCGCATCTGCCGCGCTGAATCCGCGCGCGGCGGTTGCGCGGGCAGTGACGACTCGGTACGATGAGGGACTTCCGATGGGCCGCGCGGCCCCGCCAGTCACCGTACATGAGCACACACACTCCGTCTGTCGTTCCCGAATCCCCTGCGCTCGAAGGGCTCGAAGCCCGCTTCACGGAACGGTGGCAGCGCGAGGGCACCTACCTCTTCGATCGCACGCGCCCGCGCGCCGAGGTCTACGCCATCGACACGCCGCCGCCGACGGTGAGTGGCTCACTGCACGTGGGCCACGTGTTCTCGTATACCCACACCGACATCGTGGCCCGCTTCCAGCGGATGCGCGGCAAGGCCGTGTTCTACCCGATGGGCTGGGACGACAACGGCTTGCCGACCGAGCGGCGCGTGCAGAACTACTACGGCGTGCGCTGCGATCCGTCGCTGGCCTACGACCCCGCGTTTGTCGCCCCCGAGACGCCGGCCAAGCCGCCCATCTCGGTGTCACGTCCGAACTTCATCGAGCTGTGCATCAAACTCACGGTCGAGGACGAGAAGGTCTTCGAGCACCTGTGGAAGTACCTGGGGCTTTCGATCGACTGGTCGATGACCTACGCGACCATCGCTCCGCCGGCCCAGCGCGTGTCGCAGCTCGCGTTCCTGCGGCTGCTCGAGCGGGGCGAGGCGTATCAGGTCGAGGCGCCGACGCTGTGGGACGTCGACTTCAAGACCGCGGTGGCCCAGGCCGAGCTCGAAGACCGCGAGATGCCAGGCGCCTACCACCGCCTGCGCTTCGGCAGGCCTGATGGCACATTTGTCGAGATCGACACGACGCGACCGGAGCTGCTGCCGGCCTGCGTGGCGCTGGTGGCGCATCCCGACGACGTCCGCTATCTGCCGCTCTTCGGCCAGCAGGTTGTCACACCGCTCTTCGGCGTGCGCGTGCCGGTGCTGGCGCATGCGCTGGCCGACCCAGAGAAGGGCAGCGGCATTGCCATGATCTGCACGTTCGGCGACACCACCGACGTGACCTGGTGGCGCGAGCTGCGCCTGCCGGTGCGCGCGGTCATCCGACCAAACGGCACGCTCGGCGCGGTCACGTGGGGAGCGCCCGGCTGGGAGTCGGCCGACGCGGCGCGCGCACAGGCGGCCTACGATCACCTCGCGGGCCTGTCCGCGAAAAAGGCGCAGGCGAAGATCGCGGAACTGCTCGCCGAATCGGGCGACCTTGTCGGCGCCGTGCGGCCCATCACCCACAACGTGAAGTTCTTCGAAAAGGGCGATCGTCCGCTCGAGATCATCACCAGCCGTCAGTGGTTCATCAAGACCCTGGACGAACGCGAGGCGCTCATTGCCCGCGGCCGCGAGATGCAGTGGCACCCAGAGTACATGCGCACGCGCTTCGAGAACTGGGTGCACGGCCTGAATGGCGACTGGTGCGTCAGTCGCCAGCGGTTCTTTGGCGTCCCGTTCCCGATCTGGTATCCCGTGCGAGCCGACGGCAGCATCGACCACGACACCCGCCTGGTGCCCTCGGACGGGCGCCTGCCGGTCGACCCGTCGATCCACGTACCCGAGGGCTACACGGAGGGACAGCGAGGTCGGCCCGGTGGCTTCGCCGCCGATCCCGACGTGATGGACACGTGGGCGACCTCGTCGGTGTCGCCGCAACTCGTCACGGGATGGGAACGCGATCCGGCGCTCTTCGCCGCGACGTTCCCGATGGACTTGCGGCCGCAGGCGCACGACATCATCCGCACGTGGCTCTTTGCGTCGGTGCTGCGCGCGCACCTCGAGAACGGCTCGATTCCGTGGCAGCACGCCGCCATCTCGGGCTGGGTGCTCGACCCCGACCGCAAGAAGATGTCGAAGTCCAAGGGCAACGTGGTCACGCCCTTGGGCCTGCTCGAAGAGTACGGCAGCGACGGCGTGCGCTACTGGGCGGCGCGTGGCGGGCCCGGAGTGGACACGGCGTTTGACGTCGGCCAGATGAAGGTCGGCCGGCGGCTGTCCATGAAGCTGCTGAACGCGTCGAAGTTCGTGCTGGCGAGTCGCGCCGCCGGCGCGCCGGTCAGCGAAGTGCTCGACCGCGGCATGCTGAGCCACCTGGCGACGCTGGTGGCCGACTCCACGCGCGCACTCGATGACTACGACTACACCCGCGCGCTGATGAACACCGAGTCGTTCTTCTGGGAGTTCTGCGACGACTACGTGGAGCTC
>JANORI010000903.1:0-2181 GCA_031415235.1 Acidobacteriota bacterium
CCTTGCTCTTCGCCGCTGTCCCAGATGAAGAGCACCGAGCGCTTCGGCCGCGGCCCGCGCGCCATCTGCTCGGCGATCGAGAGCAGGGCGGCGCTGCCCGAGGCGTTGTCGTCGGCCGAGTTGTAGATGCGGTCGCCAGCCACCTCGCGTGTGCCAACGGCGCCGTCGAGATGCGCGGCCATCGTCACGGCCTCGGCTCTGAGGGACGGGTCGCTGCCCTCGAGCCGGGCCACGAGGTTGTACGGGCGCAGCATGGTGCGCCCGCTCGGAACGATTCGGACCGTGACGGACTTTCTCAGGGCGAAGGGCGCGGGATAGACGCCGCCATCGCCGGCGCGAAGCGCGGTGCGGCCGTCGAGCACTTCACCCTCGAGCAGGGCCTCGGTGACATGCGGCGCCAGCAGCACGGACGTGGTCGGCGTGGCCAGATAGGCCGACGGCACGGCGGGCTCCAGCTCGCGACGCACGGTGCTCGCGGCTTTCAGCTCATCCCAGCGCACGAGCTCGCTCGCCTGGGTGATGAACAGGATGCCGGCGGCGCCGCGCTCCGCGGCCGCGACGAACGGCGTCTGGGCATTGATGGCCGTGCGCCCCACCTGCTGGATCTCGACGCCCTTCGGCAGCGCGCGCGGACCGTGCGCGAGCACGAGCTTGCCCTTCACGTCGAGGCCTGCATAGGGGTCGATGCCCTGGCCCGGCACGACCCAGCCGTGACTGACGTAGACGACCGGCACGGGACCGTCGATCGCGGCCATGAACGAGCGGAGGACGAAGTCGCGGCCGAACATGAAGCGCGTGCCGCCCACCTCGAGGAACGCGCCGTCGGTATCGACGCGGGTCTCATGCAGATCGTAGGTCTGCCGAAAACCACCGCCGTCGCCGGCCGGGGCGAGGCCCGCTCGCCGCAGGCGCGCGGTGAGGTACTCGGCGGCGGCATCGAAGCCGGGCGACGGGGTGTTGCGCCCCTGCCACTCATCGGAGGCGAGCGTGGCCGCGTCCCACGCGAGCTGCTCGCCTGAAATGCCGTCCGCGGCAGCGCGCACGGCGGCGGGCAGCACGGTCTGCCTGGCAACGAGAACGGCGCCGCACGAGACGGCGGCGACAAGGGCGAGGACGACGACGCGCACGGTCACGGACATGGGCACACTCTATCCGAGGCCGCGATGGCTCTTGGACCAGTCCCTCACGTCCAGCTCCTTGAATCGGTCAAAGTCCTTGACGTTGAGGGTGACGAGCACGAGTCCGTTGGCGTGGGCAATCGCCGCGATCTGACCGTCTGCAAATGGCGCGGGTCTCCCCAAGCCTTCGAGGCGCGCCCGCTCGTAACCGTGCCAGGTCGCGGCCGCTTCGTCGTAGGCAAGAATGGGAAATGACGCTTGCACCACGTGGTGCAGATAGTTCTCGAGCGCATCTCGGCGTTTGCCCCGCGGAAGTCGACGACAACCATAGGTCAGTTCGTGCCAGACGGGGGCGGCAATGGCACTCTCGTGCCCGTGCATCTCGAGCTGCTTGACGATGTCCGGTCGGGGCGCCTTCGTCATCGGCGCGGAGACGATGCTCGTGTCGAGCAGATACCGCAAGGTCACAACGACACCTTGCGTCCAGCCTCTCTATCCCTGAGGGACGTCACGAAGTCTGGCTCCAGACCAACGTCTTCCAGTGCGTGTGTGCTGAGAAACTCTCGGTAGGCCTCGCCAAATCGCGGACGGTCGGTGCGCGAGCGCTCGAACTCCCTCAGCGAGACGACGACTGCCACCGGCTTTCCGTGGCGCGTCAACTCGACCGTGAGGCCGGCCTCGGCCTGGTCGACAATCGTGGGAAGACTGGTTCTTGCCTCGGCAATGGAATAGCGGTGAGCCATGTCATGAATGTACATGAATATGTACATCAGAGCAATCAGCCCGCTGTAGTTCAGGCACCCGGCGGCGTCTCACCGCGTTCCGCGAACCAGTGGCGCAGGAACACGAGGTCCGCGGCGTCTTTCTCGCGACCCGTGACGATCTTCATGCGCCAGAGCAGCCGCGGCGAGGCGAACGCGATCGGCACGCGCGCCGCCGTGCGCGTACGAAGACGCCTAGCCCGTTCTGTCGTGCTTGAGCACCCAGGTCGGTCTCATCTCGTCATTCCGCGTGTTCCCGCGGCGCGGTCCCGTCGGAGGTGTGCCCGGAGGCGCGGCGCGCG
>JANORI010000904.1:0-15661 GCA_031415235.1 Acidobacteriota bacterium
GGGACGGTGGCCAGCCGCCGCATCGCCTCGATGACCACCGCGCAGCCCACCCGGTCGTCCCACGCCTTGCCGAGGTAGTTGCCGGTGCCATTCAGTACCTCGAAGGGCGCGTCGGGCACGATCGGGTCACCCACCGAGATGCCCATGGCGCGCACCTCGGCTTCCGACGCGGCGCCGACGTCCAGATACAGGCTGTCGCGTGAGTAGACGCGCGTGCGCTCGTCGGCCGGCACCACGTGCACGTCGCGAATACCGGTGACGGCCTTCACCGGACCCTTCGACCCGATGATGACCCAGCGCTGATCCACGAGGGCCTGGTCGAGCCAGCCGCCGAGCATCTGCATGGTCAGGAAGCCCTTGGGCGTGATGCGCCGCACCATGCCGCCCAGTTCGTCCATGTGCGCGTCGACCATGATCTTCGGGCCGGTCGTGCCCTGCGTGGCGATGATCGAGCCCATCCCGTCAAACGTGATCGACGAGGCAAACGGCCGCATCTGGTCGACCATCACCTTGCGAATGGGTTCTTCGAAGCCGGGCGCGCCGGCGGTGTTCGAGAGCAGCCGCAGCAGATCGATCGTGCGGTCCTGGGCGCCCAATGAGGCGCCAAAGAGTGCGAGGGCCGTCGCTATCAGGATGAGCCGCGGACGTGTCATGGAAGCCTCCTGCGGCCGGAGGCCGCGTGTGGCGAGAGTCTAGCAGCCCCCGCGAGCTGCCGCCGTCAGCCCAGATGGTCCTTGACCGGGACGCCCTGCAGTGGTGAGATCCGCAGGTGTTCACCCGTGTCCTGGCCACCCTTGCCGTGCTGCTCGCGTCCGTGTCTTTGGACGCGGGACCGCCCGGCGACGATACCGGGTGGAACAAGGCCGCCGCCGCGCGCTACCTCGACGCGCGCATGGACCTCTGGTGGACCAAGGCCAAGCCGCTCGAGAATCCCGGCGGCGAGACCAAGTGTCTGTCGTGCCACACCGCCATCCCCTATGCGCTGGCACGCCCCGCTCTTCGCAAGGCCATGGGCGTCACGGCCGCCACCGCGCACGAGACGACGATTCTCGACACCGTGCGCACGCGCCTGGCGCACCTCGACGACCAGCAGCCGTTCTACGACCACACGGAAGACAAGAAGGTCGAGTCGCGCGGCGTGGAAGCCGTGATGAACGCGTTCCTGATGACGAGCCACGACCTCGACACTGGCGCCGCCGTGCCCGGCGCGGTCACGCAGCAGGCGCTCGCGCGTCTGTGGGCGGTGCAGCGGTCCGACGGCGCGTGGGACTGGCTCAACTTCGGCCTCGAGCCCTATGAGAGCGCCGATGCGGTGTTCCACGGCGCCACGGTGGCGGCCATGGCGGCCGGATCGGCCACGGGCCGCGCCGCCAGCGCGAATGAGGCCGGTCAGGCAGGCGTGCGCAAGCTGCGCGCGTACCTGAGCGACAACGCCTCCGCCCAGCGGCTCTTCAATCGCACCTGGGCGTTACTGGCGTCGTCGCGCCTGAGCGGTGTGCTCTCGGCCGCGCAGCGAGAGGCCGTCGTGCGCGATCTGGCCGCGGCGCAACGGCCGGATGGCGGCTGGTCGATGGCCGATCTTGGCGAATGGCGCTGGAGCAAGAACGCCGGTCCCTACGCGGCGCCCGGCGCAACCGACGCGGCGCAGTTGAGCGCATCCGACGGCTACGCCACGGGCCTGGTCGTCTACGCGATGAAGCAGGCGGGCCTCGGCGCCCGTCCCGCCGTCCAGAAGGGCCTCACGTGGCTGCGCGCGAACCAGCAGGCGATGCGCCCGGGCGACGAGTCGTCGGCACCCTGGCGAGCGCACTCGCTCAACTTCGACCGCGAACACGGCGGCGACAAGGGCGAGCCGTGGCGGCGGATGTTCATGTCCGACCTGGCCACCGCGTTTGCCGTGCTGGCGCTGCTGTAGGTGGCGACCAGTGGCGGCCGGCGTTCGCGCCGAGCCTGCCACCCAGGCAATCCAGCCCGTGCCGGGGTCCAGGGATGATTGTCCGGCGGCGCCGGCAGTCTTCATGTATTCGTCCTTGTCCTTGTGGCAGTCCAGGCACGGATTGGGCATCTTGAAGTGGTCGGTCGTCGTGCACGAGGCCGCGCCCGCGTAGCCGGCGGCCCGGCCTTCCATTCGTGCAATCGCGGCGGTCCGTGTAGAATGCCGCGCGGGCCGATCCCTGGATTGACTTCCGCGATGTCACGACGCCCACCCTCGAGGAGCGGCACCATGGGAAGCAAGACCACGAAGGCCGGCATCGCGCTTGGCGCGGCGCTTGTGATCGCCGCCGTCGGGTACGTGTTCGTCACGCCGTACAACCGCACGCCCGGGGTGCGCCTCGGCGGTACGCTGACGGCGCCTCCGAGCGACTGGAGCGCGTCGAACACCGTGCGGTTGATGCAGCTCAAGCCGGACGGCTTCCCGCCATTTGTGGTCAACATCTGGTTCGTCGGCACGCCTGAGGGCGTCATCACGGCGACCCGGCCCGACGGCGGCTACTGGGGCCAACGCATCCGTACCAACCCGAATGCCTCCGTGCGAATTGGCGATGCCGCGTACGACGTACAGGCGCGTGAGGTCGTGGCGTTTCCGGAGCGGAAGGAGATGCTTGCGGCCTACGTGAGCAAATACAACCTGCAGAAGGTTCCGGGCATGACGCTGGACGACCTGGCGAACCCGTCGCTGCCTTGGGAGGTCTTCTTCTGGACGCCACGGTAGCCGGGCAGACTGGCCTCGTCACACGCATCGTCGTCACGGGGGCCAACGGCGGCGTAGGAAAGAATCTGCTGGCCCACGCCGCTGTGGGGGGTGATGTCACGGTCGTCGCGGTCGTCCGCTCCGAGCGCGCGGCCTCGTCCCTGCGCGGCGTGCCTGGGCTCGACGTGCGCATCGTCTCTGGTGACGACGCCGATGGTCTTGCCAGCGCCATGACCGGTGCGTCGTCGGTGGTCCATCTGGCGGGCATCCTCATCGAGAGTCGCACGGACACCTACGAGCAGGCCAACGTGGCTGCGACCGAGACGGCGGTTGCGGCGTGCCGCCGCGCGGGCGTGTCTCACATGGTTCTGGTCAGCGCGATCGGTGCCGATGTGAACTCCGCGAACCGGTATCGGCGATCCAAGAGCGAGGGCGAGCGCGCCGTCGAGCGTTCGGGGCTGAACGCGACGATCATCCGCACGCCGATTCTGCTCGGCCCCGACACGGCGGGTGCGGCCGCGCTGGTACGGACGGCGAGCAGTGGCAAGGCGAAGCTCCTTGGCGGCGGTCACTATGTGATGCGGCCGCTCGACCTCGACGACCTGAGTCGCGCCATCCTCGGCGCCTGCCGCCGACGTGTGTCCGGCGTGCACCTCCACGAACTCGCAGGCCCAGAGCCTGTCGCCTATCGCGACCTCATCACACGAGTCGCGACGATGATGGGGCGCACCGTGGCGCTAGGCGCCGTTCCGGTCTGGGTCGCCAAGCTGGGGGCTGCAATCAAGAGCCGGCTCAGTGGCGGCGGCGTCTCGCCTGACGTCATCGATGTCATCACTGCGAACGAACGCGTGGCGCACAACGCGGATGCCGACCTGGGCATCACCCTGACGCCTCTGTCCGAGACGCTCGCCAAGATTCTGCCCACCGGGAGGCCAGACGACATGACCGACGCCGCCTCGGCTGCGCAGAGCGACGCCCCTGGCGCCAGGAAGCCGAGTGCGCTCCAGCGCGCGGTGTTCCTTGCCATGACGGCGCTCTGCTTCGTCTTCCTGTACTTCCGGCTGAGTGGCGCGGCAGCCCGCGAAGGGCTGTCGCTGGCCGACTACATGTCGCGCGTGTTCAGCAACGTCGCCTGGGTGCCGTGGCTGGGCCTGATGCTGGCCTATTCGTGCTTCTACTTTCTGATCGACACACGCGTCACGACGAGCGCGCTGAACTGGTTCCTCGAGAAGCAGATTCGCTACAAGGACATCCTGCCGATCCGGGCGAGCGCGTACATCATCTCGATCTTCAGTGAGCAGATTGGCAAAGGCGCGATGGCCTACTACCTGAACCGGCGCCACGGCGTGCCGGGCTGGGAAGTCGGCTCGGTCATGCTGTTCATCATGTTCTGCGAGGTGTTCTACCTGCTGGCCTGGGCCACCATCGGCTTCGGCTTCACCCGCAGTGGACTCCCCGAGGCCTTCGGCCTGATTCCGTGGTTGGCCCTCGGCGGCGCGGTGGTGCTGGCGGTCTGGATTCTCTACTTCAGCGGCACGATCTTCCCGGGCAGTGAGTTCCGCAACAAGAAGATTCTGCACGCCTTCCGCGTGGCGCGACCGTGGCACTACGGCGCGTTCTTCCTGCTGCGATCACCAGCGCTGCTCGGCGCCGGTGTGGTCTATACGATCGCGCTGCGGCTGTTTGGCGTGCCCGCCTCGTTTCTGACGCTCTTCCCGTACCTGCCGGTCATCTTCTTTGCCGCGACCGTACCCACGCCAATGCGCGCGGCGGCGATCACCTCCTGGGTGATCCTCTTTCCCGACAACGTGGGGCAGATGGCGGCGTTTGGCTTCGTGCAGCACAACTTCTTCGTGCTCTTCAACGCGCTGCTCGGGCTGCTCTTCTGGCCGCGCGCGCGGCGTGAGTTGCTGGACCGCTGATGGCCCACGTGCTCACCGGCCTGCGGCTGCTGGCCGTCGTGCCGGCCGCGTGGGCCTTCTCGCGCCCCGACCGCGTGCCTGTGTGGCTGCTCGTCGCGCTCATGACCATCGCGATCGTGACCGACTACTACGACGGCGTGGCGGCGCGCGCGCGCGGCACGGCGTCGCCCGGCGGCATGCTCTTCGACCACACGACCGACTTCCTGTTCGTCACGTCCGGGCTCGCGGGCGCGTCTCTGGCGGGCCTGGTCCCGACGATACTGCCGCTGCTCATCGTCGTCGCGTTTTCGCAGTACGTCTTGGACTCGTACTTCCTGCATCGTCAGAAGCAGCTCCGCATGAGCGTGCTCGGGCGCTGGAACGGCATTCTCTACTTCGCCCCCCTGGTGCAGATCGCCTTGTCACGCCTGGAGTGGCTGCCGGCACTGGCCGACCTTGCGGGAGCCACCGTCCGTCCGTTCTGCCTGGTGCTCGTCGTCTCGACGGTCGCGTCGATCCTGGACCGGGCCGTCGCGCCGCTCAGAGCACGCGCTTCGATGCACATCTGAAGCACGGCCCGGTCATGAAGAGTCAGTAGAAGTCGTCGTATTGCCGCTGCTCGTCCGACCGCGCATCGATCTGAATGCCGAGCGTGTCGAGCTTCATGCGGGCCACGTGCTCGTCGAGCGCCTCGGGCACGGCGTAGAAGCGCGGCTCGAGCGTGCCCTTGTGGTCGAGCAGGTATTTCGGCATCAGCGACTGCAGGGCAAAGGTCATGTCCATGATCTCGGCGGGATGCCCTTGCCCGACGGCGATGTTCACGAGTTCGCCGTTCGAGAGCAGGTAGACGCGCCGGCCTGGTCCGAGCGTGAACTCCTCCACGTCCGGCCGCACGACACGCGCGGCGATGGCCACCGCGCGCAAGGCCGGGATGTTGATCTCGCGGTTGAAGTGGCCGACATTCGCCAGGATGCACTGGTCCTTCATCACCGCGAAGTGCGGCGTGTCGATGACGTTCAGGCCGCCGGTGGTGGTGATGACGAAATCGGACTCCCTCACCGCATCGATCATGCGCATCACCCGGAAGCCTTCCATGCGGGCGTCGAGCGCCTTGGTGGCGTCTACCTCGGTGACGACCACCTCGGCGCCGAGACCACGCAGGCGCATCGCCACCCCTTTGCCGACCCAGCCGTACCCGGCCACGGTGACGACCTTGCCGCAGATGGTCAGGTTGGTCGCCACGAGCAGGCCTTCGATGGTGCTCTGGCCGGTGCCGTAGCGATTGTCGAACAGGTGCTTCATCAAGGCGTTGTTCACGCCGACGCAAGGGAACCGCAGACCTTCGATGCGCTCAATCGCCTTGATGATGTTGACGCCGCCGGTGGTTTCCTCCGACAACCCGATGACGC
Source organism: Acidobacteriota bacterium (assembly GCA_031415235.1). Taxonomy (GTDB): domain Bacteria; phylum Acidobacteriota; class Vicinamibacteria; order Vicinamibacterales; family UBA2999; genus CADEFD01. The sequence goes on from JANORI010000904.1 coordinate 6,003, forward strand.
GGTCCAGCAGCTCCGGGCGCTCTTTGTGCAGCGTCGACAGCAGCTGCGCGCCGTCGTCGATGATGAGATCGGGCCGGTGATCGAGCGTCTCGTGAAAGTGGCGGTGATACGCCGCCGCGTCTTCGCCGCGCTGGCCGTAGCAGGTGAGGTGGCGCTGCAGGTAGGCGACGCACGAGTCCTGCGTCGACAAGGGATTGCTGGGACACATCACGACCGTGGCCCCGCCGGCCTTGATGGTGAGCCCGAGGTTGGCGGTCTTGGGCTCGAGATGCAGGCAGATTGCCACGGTGAGGCCCGCAAACGGCTGCTCTCTGGCGTAGTCGACCCTGATCCGCTGCAGGACGGGCATGTGGGCAAAGACCCACTCAACGCGCTGTTCACCGAGGGTATATGGTTCCATGTGCTACACCGTGGCCACGCCGCCCGGGAGCCGGACCTCGACGAGTGTGCCAGGACCGGGCGCGTCGCCCACGCGGATCGTACCCTTGAAGAGCTCCACGATCTCGCGCGAGATGGCCAAGCCGAGACCGGCGCCGCCGGTGCGCCGTGAACGCGATGCGTCGAGCCGATAGAACCGCTCGACACGCGTTCGCGCTCCTCGGGCGGAATACCCCTGCCGGAGTCGCGCACGTCGATCACGATCTGGTCGCTCACCCAGTCGCGCGCGCTGGGACTGACCTTCGCGGTAATCGAGACGGTGCCGTGCTCGCGGTTGTACTGCATGCCGTTCCGCACCAGATTGTCGAACACGCGCTCCAGCAGACCCGACTCGCCGTAGACCACCCGACGCGGGTCGGCCTCGACGGCCAGCGTCACGCCACCGGCCGCGGCTGCGGAGCTGGCGTGCGTCGTGACGCGCTGCAGCAGGTCGGACACGCGCACCTCGGCCACCTGGGGCAACTGATGCTTCTGAGCGCTTACCAGCAGCATGAGGTCTTCAGTGAGGGCGTTCATCACCACCAACCGCTCGCGCACCAGGGCCAGCGCCTCGCGGTACTCCCCGGGCGTCCGCTCGCGCTTGAGCGTCACGTCCACTTCGCCCTGCATGGCGGTCAGCGGTCCGCGCAGTTCGTGTGAGGCGTCGGCGGCAAATCGAACGTCCCGCCCCAGACCTTATCGGCCAGCTGATTGCGCGACACGATCGTCTCGGGATGGCGCAACAGATGCTCGAGCACGCTGTAGAGCGTGGGCAGCACCATCAGCGTCAGCAGCGTGGAGGTCGCGATGCCGCCAATCACCACGCTGGCGAGCGGCTGGATCTCGGCGCCGGCGCCGTGCGACAGCGCCATGGGCACAAAGCCCAGAGCGGCCACCATGGCCGTCATCAGCACCGGTCGCAGGCGCGTGGAGGCGCGACGAGTCGCATGGGCACACGGTACTCGCGCCGGATGAGAACGGGATGAGAACGGCGAGAGCGCGCGGCGCTGAGGAACGTGATGTGATGGAGGCATGGAGACGTTCTCATCCGCCGCCGCGCGGATGGTTGCCAGCCAGTTGCTGCAGCGCGGCATTCGCGACGAGCGCGTCCTGTCCGCCATGGCCAAGGTGCCGCGGCACCCGTTCGTGCCCGTCAGCGAACGGCGCGGGGCCTACGACGACACGCCGCTGCCGATCGGCCACGGGCAGACGATCTCGCAACCGTACATCGTCGCGTTCATGACGGAAGCACTCCAGCTGTCGCCCGACGACGTCGTGCTCGAGATCGGGACCGGTTGTGGATACCAGGCCGCGATTCTGGGCGAGCTCGCGCGCGACGTGTATTCGATCGAGCTCGTGCCGGAGCTGGCCGAACGTGCGCGGCGCACACTCGAGGCCGAGAACTGCCGCAACGTCCACGTACGCGCCGGTGATGGGCATCGGGGCTGGCCCGAGCACGCGCCTTTTTCGAAGATCATCGTCACCGCCGCGCCGGACGTCGTGCCCGCGGCGCTCGTCGACCAGCTGGCCGTGGGCGGCATCATGATTCTGCCCGTTGGGCCGCAGTTCGGCGATCAGGAACTGCGCATCATCAGGAAGACCGAACAGGGCCTCGTGACCGAACACAGCCTGGCCGTGCGGTTCGTGCCGATGGTGACGCCGCCTGACTCGCAGCCGCTCAGCGGACGATGAGCGAGTCCAGGTCTTCGGACGGCACGTCGGCCAGCGCCACTCGCAGAGTGCCGGAGCTTGTGACGTTGAGCAGACCGGTCGCCATCGCAACCACGCCGTCGCGCGCTAATCGCTCGATCTCACGGTCGAAATGCTGCATGCCGTCGAGCGCGCCGTCCTCCATGGCGTCGAACAGCGACCGGCCTTCGCGATCGCCATTCTCGATGTAGTCTCGCGTTCGCAGGGTGGACTTCAGCACCTCGAGGACGGGCACGCGGCCCCCGCCCACTTTCGGAACGAGGCGCTGTGAGATGAAGCAGCGGAACGACCCGGCCAGTCGCGTGCGGATCCGACGTTGGTTGCCGATCTCGAAGGCGCCGACGATGCGGTCGACGGTTCGTAACTGTCACATCCTCGAGCACGAGGAGATGGGCATGATGCGCAACTTCCGGATTCGCGCGTAGGGGTCAGCGGTCCGGCGCGATCTGGGTGAGCCGGCTCGCGGCCGCGCGGTCAACCATCCAGCATACGGCGGTGGCGCCGGTCCCGATCCGCTGCGCGGGCAGCGCGTCGGGAGTCACAGGGCCTTCGATGACCGCTGCCAGCGCAGGGGCCTTGTCGGCGCCAGCCACCAGGAACACGACGGCGCTCGCCGCGTTCAGTGGCACCGGCGTGAGCGTGATCCGCCAGCCGCGCTCCGCGTCGATGTGCTCCGCCACGACCCAGCGGGTCGTCTCGCTCTGGGCCGTCAAGCCAGGGAAGAGCGACGCCGTATGTCCGTCGGTGCCGAGGCCGAGCAGCACCAGGTCGAACGCGCCCGCTCGGCTGCCGCCGGGGACGTTCATCGCGGTCCGCAGCAGTGCGTCGTAGCGGGCGGCTTCGGTGCCCGGCTCGTCTTCGCCCCGGATGCGATGCACCTGCTCTGGCGGCACCGGCACGTGGTCGATGAGCGACTCACGTGCCATGCGGTAGTTGCTGGCCGCATCTCCGGGGGGCACGCACCGCTCGTCGCCCCAGAAGAGGTGCACGCGGGTCCAGTCAATGCGATCGCGGTGCGGCGCACTCGCGAGCCGTTGATATAGACCCTGCGGTGTCGAGCCGCCCGCCAGTACCACGGTGAAGCGGCCGTGCCGGGCGATGCTGGCGGCGGCCTCGAGGACCACGACCTCGATGGCGGCGTCGAGCACCGCGTCGCCGCTCACGAAGACCTGCACGTCCGCCATCACGCGCCTACTTTCCGCCCCAGTGCTGTTGCGGGTTGTGCCACGTACCGCCGTCGGTCATCAGGCGGGTCGCCGCATCAGGTCCCCACGAACCGGGCTCGTACTCGTAGAGCGGCGAGCACGCGCCGAGCACCGGTTCCACCACCCGCCAGGCCTCGTGCACCGTGTCCTCGCGCGCAAAGAGCGTCTGATCGCCACGCATCGCGTCGCCGAGCAGCCGCTCGTATGGCGCCATCGCGTCGTCGTCGTCGTGCGACGCCATCAGATCGACGTCCTCGCCCCGCATCCGCTCGCCCGGCACCTTTGCACGCGCCCCAAGCGAGAGCACGACCTGGGGACTCAGCCGGAACCGGAAGTGATTGGGCCGCGCGGCATCGTCATCGGCAAAGAGACTCACGGGCGGCCGCTTCAGCTCCACGAGCACCTCGGTGGCCGTGACCGGCAGGTGCTTGCCGGCGCGGATGTAGAAGGGCACTCCGGCCCAGCGCCACGAGTCGATGTGCAGGCGGATGGCCGCGAATGTCTCGACCTGCGAGTCGGGTGCGACGCCCGTCTCGGTGCGGTATCCTCGGAATTGCCCGCGCACGACGTCTTCGTGACGCAGCGGCCGCATCGAGCGGAATGCCTGCGCCTTTTCGTCGCGCACGGCTTCGTTGCCGCGTCCGCCGGGCGCTTCCATGGCGAGCAGGCTGACGATCTGCAAGAGGTGATTTTGTACTACGTCGCGGATCGCGCCGGCCTCTTCGTAGAACTTGCCGCGGCCCTGCACGCCGAACGCCTCGGCCATCGTAATCTGCACGCGGTCGATGTAGTTGCGGTTCCAGATCGGCTCGAGGAACGAGTTGGCGAAGCGGTAGTAGAGCAGGTTCTGTACCGGCTCCTTGCCCAGATAATGATCGATTCGGAAGATCGCCGCCTCGGGGAAGAACTCGTGCAACGTGCGATTGAGGGCCTCGTCCGAGGCCACGCCTCGGCCAAACGGCTTCTCGACAATCACGCGCGACTGCGCCACCACTCCGGCCGCGGCCAGCCCCGAAGCGACGGCGGCAAACAGGCTGGGCGGGATGGCGAAGTAGAAGGCAGGACGCGTCGCGCCAGCCAGCGCCGCGCGCAGCGCCGCGAACGTGGCTGGGTCTTCATAGTTGCCGCCGACGTAGCGCAGCTGGGACGACAGGGCCTCGAAGGCCACGGGGTCGAGCGCGCCCTTCTCTTCGATGCTGGCCCTGGCCCTCGCGCGCAGCTCCGCGAGGCTCGAGCCGGCCCGCGCCATGCCCAGGATAGGCACGTGCAGTTGCCCGCGCCGAATCATGGCGTGGAGCGCCGGGAAGATCTGCTTGTAGGCCAGATCGCCCGTGACGCCGAAGATCACGAGGGCGTCGGAGGTCTCGAGTCCGTTCACGGCGTGGTCCCCTCCCGCTTCTCGTGGTGTCCGCCGAACTGATAGCGCAGTGCCGACAGCATCTGGTGCGCGAAGTCGCCCTCGCCACGCGACGTGAAACGATCGTAGAGCGCCGCGCTCAACACGGGCGTGGGTACCGATTCGTCGATGGCCGCCGCGATGGTCCAGCGGCCCTCGCCAGAATCCGACACGCGCCCCGCGAAGCCGGCCAGATCGGGGCTATCGACCAGAGCTGCGGCGCTCAGGTCGAGCAGCCACGAGGCCACGACGCTGCCGCGACGCCACACCTCGGTGATCTCGCCCAGATCGAACGAGTACCGATAGTGCTCAGGATGCGTGAGCGGCGTGGTCTCCGCGTCCACCTGGCGCGTGGCGAGGCCTGCGTCGGCGTGCCGCAGCACGTTGAGCCCTTCGGCATACGCTGCCATCAGGCCGTATTCAATGCCGTTGTGGACCATCTTCACGAAGTGGCCCGCACCCGAGGGGCCGCAGTGCAGGTAGCCGCGCTCGGCGGTGCTCGTGGCGCCGTCGCGGCCAGGCGTGCGCGAAATCGCGCCCGTGCCAGGAGCCAGCGCCGCCAACAACGGATCGAGGCGCTGCACGGCGGTGGCATCGCCACCAATCATCAGGCAGTAACCGCGATCGAGGCCCCAGACGCCGCCGCTCGTACCCACGTCCACGTAGTGGATCCCCGTGGCCGCGAGCGCCGTGGAGCGGCGAATGTCGTCGGTGTAACGCGAGTTGCCGCCATCGATCAGGATGTCGCCGGCCTGGAGCAGCCCGGTCAGGGCGTCGATCTCCACGTCTACGAGCGCGGCCGGCACCATCAGCCACACGGCACGGGGTGGGCACAGGGTCTGCACGAACTGCGCCAGTGACGTCGAGGCGGTGGCGCCTTCGGCAGCAAGCGCGGCCACGGCCTGCGGCGACACGTCGAACACCACGCACTCGTGGCCCGCTCGCACCAGACGGCGCACCATATTGCCGCCCATGCGTCCCAACCCGATCATTCCTAGCTGCATCTGTCCCTCCTGCCAGTTCCCACTCAACGCCGTGCCGGGTCTTGTGCGCGAGCCGCGCCAGCGTACCTCGATGGCAGTATGACGCTGGCGGCCCTCACGAAATACAATGGACTGAACGAAGGCGTCGTCTCGACGCTGTGTCCAGGAGACATCCATGCGTTCAGTGTTCGTGCAGTCGGGTCTTGCCGTCGTTCTTGGTGTGGCGTCGATCGCTCAGGCGCAGACCCCGGCCCCCGCGCCGTCGGCCTCGCAGCCGTTCCAGGCCGGAGCGCCGCTGAAGCTCACGCCGAACACCAAGGTGTACGGCAGCTTTCGTTTCAGCGAGAGCCTGTCGTATGACGCCGACCGCGATCTCATCGTGTCGGTCAACGCCGGCATGGCGCAGGACCTCGTGCCAAACGACGGCTACGTGTCGCTCATCAATCCCGACGGCTCGGCGCACACGCTGAAGTGGATTGGCGTGAATCGCAACGGCCTTACGCTCAACCATCCGCTCGGCAGCCACATCACCCGCGGCATGCTCTACGTCGTGGACATCGACACCGTCCGCTGGTTCGACCTGAAGACGGGCGAGCCGAAGGGCAATATCCCGGTGAACGGCGCTGGCCGCTTCAACGACCTCGAGGTGGCCGCCGACGGCACCATCTACGCCACCGTCACCGGCGCTCCGAACGACCCGACGACCTGGAAGATCTACAAGATCACGCCGCAAGGCCAGGGCTCGGTGCTCATTACCGGCGCGCCGCTTGCCTTGCCCAATGGCATCACGTTCGACGGCAAGGGCAACCTGGTGATCGTGAACATCGGCAGCAACGACGTGCTCACCTTCACCCCCGACGGCACGCTCGTGACCACCGAACAGGCCGTGGACCCGGGCAACGACGGCATCGTCGTGACCGCCGACGGCACGAAGTACGTGAGCAGCGTGCGCCAGGGCACGGTGTCGCGCATCCGCCCGGGGCAGAAGGCCGAGATCATCGCGTCTGGCATTCCGAGCGCGGCGTCGATGACGTATGACTCGAAGCGCAACCGCCTGCTGATTCCCATGAACGACTGGAACGCGATTGCCATCGTAGAGCTGGGCCCGCTCGGCCGCTGATGCAGACCGGCCGGTGAGCGGCGCCCGCACTTCGCGCGGCCACGCTCCCGCGACGCCACCGTCACGAGGCTTCCCATGTCAGACCACACCGCGCCGGTTCCCGCCTCGGCCGTCGAGATGCTGCGGCATGCGCTGGCCACGTTGGCGTATCGCGCCGAGAAGGTGCTGCGCGACGTGCCGGCGGACTTTGCCGACATGCGGCTCGGGTCTTCGAGCCGGTCGGCGGTGGAGATTCTGTCGCACCTGGGCGACCTGATGGCGTGGGGCGCGCGGCTCGCACGCGGCGAGTCTCGGTGGGAAGCCGGCATGACGTTGACGTGGACCGAGGCGTTGGACCGGTTCTTCCGCGAACTGGCGGCACTCGACGCGGCGCTTGCGGACCCAGATACCGCGCCCCATCAGATCGGCATCCTGTTCCAGGGTCCCGTCGCAGACGCCTTCACGCATGTGGGGCAGTTGGCCATGATGCGCGGTGTGGCCGGGCGGCCCGTTCGGCCCGAGAGCTACGCCCGCGCCTCGATTCAGACCGGTCGCATCGGTCGCGATCAGGCGGCACCGGGCCGCGAGTTCGACGGCGACGCCAGCACGCCCACGCCGCGCTGAATCCTGCGTCGCACTGATTCCGATCGCCCGGGTGGACGCGCCTGGCAGAATCTGCGACGACGACGCCCACTCTCTCGGCTTTGGGCCGTCGCGGCACTGGCACGACATTCTCATTGGTCCCAAGGCGTGTCGGCCCCACCGCCTCCACCACGCCTGCTCGACCAGCTGCGCGACGCGCTGCGGGTGCGCCACTACAGCCGTCGCACAGAAATGGCGTACGCCGGGTGGGTGCGTCGCTTCGTCGTATTCCACGGCATGCGCCACCCGCGCACCCTCGGCCCTGCTGACGTGAGCCGGTTCCTGTCGTCGCTGGCAAGCCACGGCGTAGCGGCGTCTACGCAGAATCAGGCACTCGGGGCCTTGCTGTTCCTGTACCAGACGGTGCTGCGCATGGCGGTGCCCGAACTGCGTGACGTGGCGCGCGCCAAGGGCCGCAACGCCTGCCGGTGGTCCTGTCGCGCGGGGAGGTGGCAAGTCTGCTCGGACAACTGCACGGCGTGGAGTGGCTGATGGCGTCGATGCTCTACGGGTGCGGCTTGCGGCTGATGGAGTGCGCGGAGCTACGGGTGAAGGACCTGCACTTCGACCGCGGCGAAGTGGTCGTGCGCGACGGCAAAGGGGGCAAGGACCGCGTGACCATGCTGCCCTCGTCGCTGCGCGCGCCGCTCTCGACGCATCTGGAAGCGCGTCGACGGCTTCACGCCGCCGACCTCGCCACGTCGCACGGCGCGGTGTGGCTGCCCGACGGGCTTCGCCGGAAGTATCCGAATGCGCCGTTCGAGTGGGCCTGGCAGTGGGTGTTTCCCGCCACCCGCTACTACGCGGATGCCCAGACCGGCGAGCGCCGCCGCCACCACCTGCACGAGTCGGTGCTGCAGCGCGCGGTGAAGAACGCCGTCCGCGCCGCCGGCATCGCCCGTCCCGCGACGTGTCACTCGCTGCGCCACTCGTTTGCGACGCACCTGCTCGAAGGTGGTTACGACATCCGGACCATCCAGGAACTGCTGGGACATCGCGACGTCAGCACGACGATGATCTATACCCACGTGCTGAACCAGGGCGGCCGTGGCGTGCGAAGTCCGCTGGACGGGCTGAGCCGTATAGACGCTGCCCCGGATATGCCGACGAAGCTTCGCTGAATATTCGAATTACGCGGATCGGGATAGCGCCAGCCAGTCTCCACGCATGCCGCTGGAAGTCCCGAGCGTGGAACGTGATACCGGTTGGCTGCTGTGACCAGCTTCCGGCTACACTGCGGGCAAGCTGATCGTGAAGTCCTATCCGGACCAGCCGAATAGTTGTTAGCCAGACAGTACGCCGACACCTTCAAAATGAACCATGCTCCAAGGCGCGTCGAACTGGCCCCACAGAACCGACTCGACGCCGTTGCGCACCTGGCTCCACGGTTCTTCCGCGAGGTCCTCGGTTGGGATTATGCAGACGTGCTCGTGACTGACGAGTCGGAGCTGCGCGATTTCGCCGATACGACAGGTGATCGCTCCGTGGAAGTTGCAGCAATGCTCGATCGCATCGAGACGCACTACCGAATCGATGGGCGCCTGGCGGGCTCCGTGCGGATCGTGGCGTTGCTCGAATTCTTGGCTTCGAATGGGATCACGAGCTGACATCCGGCTGCGCGTGACCGGAAGTCGCTCGACTGGATCTCCCACGCGCCGAAGCCGCGCCAAAGGCCGGACGGACAAAGCCATGGACAAGACGAACATCTTCCTCGGCAACTGGAGGATCGTGGAAACGGAACTCTGGGACTTGGACGACCTCGACTTGGTGACTCCGGCAACGATCACGCTCAACCAGAATGATCAAGGACACATCGCGTTCATCGCGGTCGAAGGCGAGCTCGACTATCGAGTTCTCATTCGCGACGGGCTGCCCGCCATCGAGTTCTCGTTCGAGGGGTTCGATGAGGGTGACGAAGTCATGGGACGTGGTTGGGCGGTGTTGGACGGCGAGCGCCTGCGCGGGCGGCTGTTCTTTCACCAAGGCGACGATTCATCGTTTATCGCTGAGCGGCAGCAGAAAGGCCGATTGCGAACCAAGGGGCTGGCTAACTAACAGGCGCTTGTAGCCGACGGCGCCGACGAGACGAAAGCGCCGCGGCTGAAGCGCGGTCGTTGATAGACAGACGAACGACTCGCCGATAAGGACTGACACACATGTCATCGAGACCTCTGCGCCCGTCGATAATCGCGCTCGGATTCGCCTGC
>JANORI010000905.1:0-2100 GCA_031415235.1 Acidobacteriota bacterium
GCCGCCAGGGCGCCGGTCGCGCCCACGGCCAGCGGCGGGCACCAGCGTGATGGCCGCCGTGCGCCACGGGGCCGCTGGGGCAATCGCCCGGCCGCTGAGCAGCCCGTCGATCACGTTGGCGTGCACCTCGGCGCCTGCCATGCGGCCTTCGGCAAGCGGCGTGGTGAAGAGGTCCTTGAGCCCCTCGGCGGTCACACTCACCACCACGATCTGGTCCTTGAAGACGGCGGGATCGAGATGCGGCGTCTCGCCCGCCATCAACTGTTGCTCGGCCAGGAAGAGATCCTGGAACGAGTAGCTCGCGTAGGTGGACGTGTTGTCGGCCCGCATCGTGGGGCCGCGGAACGGGACGAGCGGCCGCCAGACCGACTGCGCGGGTCCGTAGTAGTCCGGCACCACCTGCTCGATCCACGGCACCCGGGCCTCGCCCAGCCGCAGCGCGGCGCGCGAGGCCGAGACTTGATCCGGCGCCGTGCCCGCGACGATGAGCGCCGCCGCCACCGGCAGCGAAGGCACGATGCGATCGCCCACGGCCACAAACGGCACCGAGCGGCGCAGCGGTCCATCGAGGTCGTAGGCCATGCGCGCGTGCCCGATGCCGCGGGCGGCCTTGGCGAGCGCAGGAAACGGCGGCACGAGCAGTGGACGCCGCTCCGCAAAGCCCTGCACCGGCCAGCGGACCGACAGGGCGGCGATGCCGTCGAGCGACGGCGCGGCCTCGGCGTTGGCCTGGACGGTCGTCTCGCTCGACGCCTCGGCGACGAGAATCACGTTTCCGGCCTCGCGGACGGCATCGACGAGCGCCTGATCCGACTCGGCGCCCGTCCAGCTCGTGCCGCCGATGTCGGTCGTGGCCTTGTCGCCTTCCGAGAACAGCACGTCGTAGGCCACGAGCCGGGCCGGGCCGCGCTTCAGGAAGTTGACGAGCACCGCATGCACCATCCGGGGCCAGGGCCAGCGTCCCACGAGCGGTTCGAGCTGCCGGATCGAATGATCGTCGATGAGCACCATCGAGATGCGCGGCGAGGCGCCGGCGCCGGTCGCGACGGCGCGCATGCGGGCATCGTAGGTCTTGAGCTCGAGCGTCTGCACGAGGGCCGATGCGGCCTAGCGCACTCGCAAGCAGGGCCGAGGTGAGTGCAAAGCCCAGCGCAACCAACCAGCGGGTCATGGCCGGTGAGGGTGTCAGGGAATCGGGAGGGCGTCAACCGGCACGGGTATCATCAGACCGGCATGCACGTCACGGCGCAATTCCAGACCGCTCCGCCGCCGCTCGCGACGGACCTCACACACTCGGCCTGGCAGGCTGCGGCGGTCTTGCCGCTCGACCGCACCTGGCGCGGCGAGGCAGCGCCTGCTGGTCTCGACACGACCGCGCGGGCGTTGTGGACGGCGGGCCACCTGTGGTTTGCGTTCGAGTGCGCATTCACGGAGCTCGATGCGGACACCGACTACGACGTCGCCATCGAGCGCGTGGCCCTCTGGGAACGCGACGTCTGCGAGGCGTTCGTCCGTTCGCCGCAAGAGCCTCGGCTCGACAGCTACAAGGAATTCGAGGTCGCGCCCACGGGCCAGTGGTGCGACCTGGCGATTCATCGGCCACGGGTCGACGTGGACTGGCGGTGGCAGAGCGGCATGGCGACGGCCGCCGAGGTGGATCACGGCGCAGGCGTGTGGCGCGCCGTGATGCGCATTCCGTTTGGGGCGTTCGGCGTGACGCCCGCCGCCGGCGATCGCTGGCACCTCAATGTGTTCCGCATCAGCCGCCTGCACGGCGAGCGTCACTACCTGGCCTACGCGCCGACGGGCACCGACACGCCCGACTTCCACGTGCCCGAGCGATTCGTGCCCTTGGTGTTCGCGCCCTGATCCGTGTTCAGCCACGGCCAGGTGCCGTGGGGACAGAACTGTTTCGGAGAGACCGCGTGGGTGAGGGTTGGTACCGGTACGGGGATTCGAACCCCGGTTACATGGCTGAGAACCACGTGTCCTGACCCCTAGACGATACCGGCACACACCTGGGATTGAGTCGCGACCCTCAGGAACTATTTACGGTACTCGCGGCATCGGCGTCGTGTCAACCGGATGCCGCGAGGCACT
>JANORI010000906.1:0-3634 GCA_031415235.1 Acidobacteriota bacterium
GGGCACGCTCGAAGATGCCGAGAGCGGCGGCTCGGCCGGCATGGTGTTCGGGCGCGAGGGCAGCTACGTGCTCGTGAACGGCCGCACCACGCCGACCATTCGCGCGCGCGCGGGTGCGCCGCAGCGCTGGCGCATCGTGAATGCGGCCAAGAGCCGCTTCTTCTATCTCGATCTGGACGGCCAGGATTTCCTGGTGCTCGGACAGGACGGCGGCTTCCAGGAGCGGGCCACGAAGAGCAACATCCTGCTCGTCACGCCGGGCGAGCGCATGGACGTGATCGTCACGCCCACGGGCGCCCCAGGGTCGGAGATCACGCTGCGCGCGATGCTCTACAACCGGGGCTATGGCAGCGTGCAGTACCGCAGCGTGGAAGACGTGATGACCATCAGTCTCACGCCCGAGCCGGCCCTGGCCAAAGTGGCGCTGCCCATGATTCGCCGGGTCATCGTGCCGCCCAAGGCGGAGGGCGCCACGCCCGTGAGCATGCTACTCACCCTGCCGCCGCAGGAGGCCGGACATTCCGAGTTCCGCATCAACGGCGTGCCCTTCTGGAAGGCCAAGCCGTTTCTGGCCGCGCTGGGCGAGACGCAGCTCTGGACCATCAAGAACGACACCGACTGGGACCACCCGTTCCACCTGCACGGCTACTTCTTCATGGCCGTGGATGAGAAGGGCGTGCCGCTGGCGCCGATGGCGTGGAAGGACACGGTGAACATCCCGATGAAGACCACGGCGCGGCTGCTCGTGACGTTTGACGAGCGCCCGGGCACGTGGATGCTGCACTGCCACATCCTGGACCACGCCGAGGGCGGGCTCATGGGCACGGTGCAAGTGGGACCCGTGGCCGCGGACCACACGCATCTGGCGCCGAAGAAGCCGTAGCGGCGCGCGCGCCACCTGCCCGGCGACACCCACACCCGCATCCCGGCCGCCGTCTAGAAGCGGATGCCCACCGAGAAGTTGAGTTCCCGCGGCGTCTGATAGTCGCCGACGCCGGTCGGCTGCCCGTAGAGCGGGCTGAACTGGTAGTGCGTGCCCTGCACGGGCCGCTCCGTGAACGGGTTGAAGAGCGCGAACGACGCGTCGTTGGTGCGCGTGAGGATGGTTTCGTTGCCGGCGATCTGCGCCGCCTGGTTGAAGACGTTGGCGACGATGCCGCGGAAGAAGAGATCGACGCCGCCCGGCACCCGCCGCGTCCACGTCAGGGACAGGTCGGTGCGCCACAGGTCGTCGTAGCGCTGCGCGCCACGGTCGTCGAAGTAGTAGGTCACCGTCGAGGGCGCCGCCTGATAGCCGGGATTGGCCACGTAGGGACGCGGGTCGATGGTGCCGTCGGCGCTCGACGCATCCGAGGAATCCCACCGTTCCAGCACGCCGAGATCGAGCCGGCCGAGCACCGTCGGGGCCGGCAGCCGGTACTGCAACCAGGCCCGCAGCTTCGACCGCTGGTCCCCGGGGTTGTAGCCGGTGGGAAAGCTCCAGGATTCCTGCTTATACTCCGGCTGGTCGCTGCCGCCGAACCGGATCGGGCCGCTGCCTTCGTCCTCGCCGGTGAAGTTGCCGCGCTGCCACGAGAGCGTGTAGTTCGCGCCCACCAGCCAGGCCGGGCTGACGCGGTAGCTCGCCTGGCCCACCACGCCCTTGTAGGTGCGGTTGGCGAGATCGGTGTTCCGCACGACCGTGCGGTCGTAGATCCGGCCCGTCGGGTCGGTGACCTTGCCGGTGGAGGGGTCGCGGAAATCGCCGTAGAAGTCGTTGTAGCGCTTCTGCACGTAGTCGAGTCGCACGCTGCCCCGGTTGCCGAGTTGTCGCATGATGCCGAGCGTCCACTCATTCGAATTGGGCGCCTCGAGCCCCTCACCCACGGCCACCGACACGCCGGGAATGGTCGGCGGGTTGCGTGTCGCCCGCGAGGTGCCGCCGTTGGCGAAGAACCAGTCGAAGAGCAGCGGCAGCGCCTGCGCCGAGGTGAGCAGCGGTCCAGTGGTGACGGCGTTGATGCTCGGGCCCTGGTAGAAGAAGCTGAAGGTGGCCGTGCGCCCGCCCGCCGAGCCGGCATCCACGATGGCCGTGTTGATGCCGGTGACGTAGCGCGCGAAACCGGCATTCGCCACCCACTGGCCGTCGCCGCGCACGTCCCACGTGGCGCCGAGCCGCGGGCTCCAGGCCGAGTCCCTGACGACCTGGGCGCCACCCTGATCCTCGGAGCGGTTGCGGTCGTAGCGTACGCCGAGATTGAGCGACACCCGCGTGTTCAGCCGCCACACGTCGTTGGCGAACACCGAATGGGTGCGAATGTCATTGCCGACGCTTCGGGCCACGAGCGGCAGATGCTCCACAAAGGTGGTGTTGTCGCCCAGGAACACCGGATAGAGGTCGAAGCCCTGGATGACCGACCGGGTGGCCTGCACGCGGTAGGAGCTGCCCGACTGGTAGTTGTCGTTCTGCCGCGTCTCCTGGTAGAGGTCGGCACCGGCCACCAGCGTGTGCGACCCGGCCCGCTCGGTCGACAGGAAGCGGGTGGCTTTCACGGCCGTATTCCAGTTGTTGCGGATCTCGACGCCGCTGCCGCAGACGCGGCAGAAGGTTGGCGCGTTGAAGCGCGCCTGCCCGCGCGACCGGTCCCAGATGGGCGTGCCATTGGCCAGGTCGGTCTCGGACCCGCCCGTGCCGATGAACGACAGCTCGCGGCGCGAGTACTGCGCCTCGACGAACCAGTCGCTCGTGACCACCGCGGCGTAGTTGCCCGAGTACAGCTTCTCTTCGTTCGAGCTGTCGTAGAGGGACCGGGCATCCATGATGGTGCCGAAGTTGTTGTTGGCGATCTCGGCCTGGCGCGAGGTGTAGCCCCCACGGAACGTATGGCTGGCGTTCAGGGACCACGTGCCCTTCACTTCGTAGCGTTGCTCGTCATCGACGCGCGTGTAGTTGAAGGCGGTGTAGTCGGTGGTGCGGTTGTCCTCGTTCTTCTCGAACCGGCCCGCACCGAAATACCAGAGCCGATCGCGCAGCACCGGACCGCCGGCGGTCACCTCGTAGGTGGGCACGGTGCGATCGAGGTTGGCATCGCCCGAAAACGGCGAGAGCGCCGACCACGCGTCGTTGACGAACGACACGCGGCCGGTACCGGCAAAGTCGTTGCTGCCCGACTTGGTGATCACGTTCACGACGCCGCCTTGAAAACGCCCGAACTCGGCCGAGATACTGCCCGTCGAGATCTTCGTCTCCTGGATCGCATCCTCGATGAACACGTTGCGGGCCTGGCCGCGCAGGTTCTCGTTGACGACCACGCCGTTGATGAGGAAGAGGTTTTCGTAGGACATCGCGCCGGCGATCATGATGTTGCCGCCCGGCCCGTTGTCGGTCACGCCGGGCGCCAGCAGGGTGGCCGCGGCAATCGTGCGACCGACGGGAAGCAGCTCGATGGTCGAGGCCTTGTAGGTCGTGGCGATGGTGGTGCCGGTCGCAATCTCCGCCGAGGCGGCGGTGCCGGTCACCTGCACGGATTCGCTGAGCCCGGCCAGCGCCAGCGCCACGTCGAGTTGCGCCGTTTCGGCAATGGCCACCGTGAGACGTTCCCGCCGGATCGACTGGAACCCAACCAGCTCGAAGGTGACGACATACTCGCCGGGC
>JANORI010000907.1:0-2779 GCA_031415235.1 Acidobacteriota bacterium
CTGCAGAAGCCGGAGGTACGGGCGCAGCAGCCCCCTGGGCCGGTTCCCTCCCCCGACGCCAAGCGACCGGAGAGCTGGTGGACGTTTCGGGTACGCTCGAGAGCGTCCAGCTAGTCCACGGGCATTGTCCCGCCGCCTCCAATGGGCAGGGTTCTGGCGGCGGCGCTTACGCCACGTCCAAGAGCGCGCGCGGATTCTTGGCGGCAATGAGCAGCAGGGTTCGTGCAGCGCCGGAGGGCGCGCGGCGGCCCTGTTCCCATTCCTGCAGCGTACGCACCGACACGCCCAGCAGTTCAGCGAAGCGCGGCTGCGATAATCCTGTGCCTTCGCGGATGGACGCGACGGACGGTACCGTGGTGACGCGGCCCTGTTCGCCTCGCTTGAGTTGCCGGAGCCCGTCCAGAATCTCCCGTCCGACGTTGCGCTTAGGCGCCGCCATCGATCTCCTCCTTGATCTTCTTCAAGACGTGGCCCGGGATGCTCTCGACTTCGTTCTTGGCGTAGAGCGTGAGCATCCAGATCTCTCCTTGCCGAGACCGCAGGTAGTCGATGACTCGAATTCCGCCACGCTTGCCGCGGCCGGCGAGGCCCCAGCGAAGCTTCCGGACGCCGCCCGACCCGCGAATCACGTCGCCGGCGTCTGGGTTGTCCGCCAGCGCCTGCTGCAGTGCAGCGTATTCGTCGTCGGAGAGATACTGGCCGACCAGCGACGTAAAGAGCTTGGTCTCGATGAAGGTCAGCACGCTGAGACGTAGTATACGTCAGAGACGTATATTGCATCAAAGGCCGGGTCACGCCGATTGAAGCACTACGGGAGGAGTGATCGCGGTGGGCCGCACGATGGCTGCTCACCGTCCCGCGATGATGGAATCGACGAACAGCGTTGATACCGCCCGCCCTACGCCAGGTCGACGAGCGCGCGCGGCCGTCGCGGGAACGGGCGACGCGATCATCCGCTGCTATACTCCCGCGCACTATGGTCAAATTACTGTCGCTTGCTGCGTTGCTCGTCCTCCTGGCTGTCCCGCAACTCGCCCACGCCCAGGCCAATTCACTGTTCATCGAGGACCTGACCTGGGAAGAGGTGGCCGCGGCGCTGAAAGCCGGCAAGACCACCGCGCTTATCTACCCTGGCGGTGGCGAACAGAACGGCCCCCATCTGGCGTTTGGCAAACACAACGCCGTGGCACGCTATCTCTCCGAACGCATTGCAAAGGAACTCGGCAATGCGCTGGTCTATCCGGTGCTCCCGTATACACCCGCGGGCGACCCGTCGAAGAAGGAAGGCCAGTTTTCGTTCCCCGGCACCAGCGGCATTACCGACGAGACCTACGGCATGGTCTTGCGGGACCTCGTGCTGGGCGCCGCGACTGCCGGCTTCCGCGACATCATCCTGATCGGGGACCATGGCGGAGGGCAGGATGTGCTGAAGCAGACCGCTGCCACGCTCGATGCCAGGTTGAGAGCCTCCGGCGCGCGGGTGTTCTACTGCGACGATTTGTATTTCAAGTCCCGTGACGAGTTTTCCCAGTACCTGAAGGACCACAAGGTGACCGGGGAGGGCCATGCGGGCGTGGAGGACACCTCGGCGATCCTGTATGTGAAGCCCGAATGGGTCCGCAAGGACAAGATCGCGGGGAAGGATCCGACCAAGGGCGTCGAGGGCGATCCGCGATCTGGCAGGGCCGAGCTCGGCAAGGTGCAGCAGGATCTGAAGGTCAAGGTTGCCGTGGCCCAGATTCGGGCTCAGGTCGCCAGCCACACCGGGAAGTAGCAAGACCGCGTTGCCGCCGCGCGTTACTCGCCGCGCACAACTTGCTCGTCCCCAACCCTACGGACCGACGCAGAGGTTCGGCACCGTGAGGCGTGTGAACAAGTGCGGGGATGCGACCGCGGAGGCCGGATACTGCGCCAGGGCGCGCTTGAAGTCGGGGTGGCCAAAGGCCGTCCGGAAGTGGCCAACGGATTCCCACACCGCGTAGTTCATAAACACGGTGCTTCCCGCGATGCCCTGGTGCAATTGCGTCGAAATATAGCCCGGCTGCTGCTTCATCCAGTTCGCGTCCGCCTCCCAGGCCTTCAAGAGGGCGGGGATGTCGTCCCCGGCCACATGAAAGACGTTCACGAGGACGACCGGCGACACATCGGCGTTGACCTGCTGAAAAATCGGACAGGTGGCATCGAGAGGCGTGATCTGCAGCATGCGAGGTCTCCTTGGGGCCTGGGCCGAAAACGGTCGGCCGCAGTAGTGGGACAACACGATATTGGCAGGACAATACCCATATGACAGTATGCTGTCAATAGAGTGAACATGACCATACCCTCACGGCGTTACGCAGGCCACACCCGCAACGGCTCGGTCCTGAGCGAACTCATCCTGAGAACGTTTCGAGTGCACGGGGCGCTCCTGGCCGCAGGGGATCGTCTCGCCCATCCGCTCGGCCTCACCGCCGCGCGCTGGCAAGTCCTGGGCAGCGTGGCCGGCTTGGCGCAGCCTGCGCCCGTCGCGCACGTTGCGCGAGAGATGGGGTTGACCAGGCAGTCGGTCCAGCGCATCGCCGACCAACTGGTGGCCGATGCGCTGCTCGAGTATCAGGACAATCCGCACCACAAGCGCGCGCCGCTCGTCGTGATGACGGCACGTGGTCGGAGGGTCTTTGCGGGCATGACAGAACGCCAGGTGCCGTGGGCCAACGATCTGGCGCGCGGTGTGCCCGGCCGCGACCTCGAGGTCGCCATCGACGTGCTCCGGCGAGTCGAAGAGCGGCTCGTGTCGGGC
>JANORI010000908.1:0-6119 GCA_031415235.1 Acidobacteriota bacterium
GCGCGGTTCTGGTCCACCAACCTTCCTTCCCAGCTTCACGTGCCAGCGTGAGCAAGTGGCACCTTGAGATCGACGGCATCGTGCCCGTGCCGCCGTCACGCGCGAGGCAGTTTCAGCCCGTGGTCGAGATCGCGAAGGCTGTCGGTGAGCGGCTATCGTCGCCGGTCCTGGAAGGAGCCGTCACGAAGTCAAGGGAGACTCCGCAGCTCAAGGACGACGAAACGCCATGATCAGACCCTGGCCCGAACGGCTGGCCCTTGCACAGCCCTTGCACAGCAACGGCGCATGCGCAGTCGAGCCGACGGGACATCTCCCGCGGCTCAACTTCGGTCCGGCCTGTCGCGACGTCCTGTCGCGAAGTGAAACCGCACCCGAGACCACGGAGGACCGCCAGAGCGGCCGGTCCTCAGATTTCGCCGCAGGAGACGTCCCGCCGTCTCGCCTGCGAGCCGCCAAGGTCGTCCCCGCCGGTTTCAGCGCCCTGCCCGCAGTATTGCGGCTGATCCGTGGGGTGTCTAGAGGGGGACTACACGACCGCTCAGCCAGGCTACGAGTGCAGCCCTCTCGATCAACCCTGCCGCCAGGTCGAGCATCAGGCGCTCTTGTTCGTCGACCGCCGCGTCAATCTTGGAGCCGTTCAACTCGAGGAAGACGGCCATTGCGGCGTGGGCGATGCGCTTGTTTCCGTCAATGAACGGATGATTCATAACCAGGCCGTAGCCCACCGCCGCAGCCTTGTCGATTAGGCTTGGGTACAGGTCGATGCCGCCGAATGTCGCTCTCGGCTGGGCGAGTGACGACTCGAGCGCCCCGAGGTCTCTGATGCCGTCGGCGCCGCCTGATTCCGCCACGACAGCGCGGTGGAGTCCCACGACTTCGCCCAGGCTCAGGTAACGCATCAGGCGAGGCGGCGGTAGAGTTCGCGGTTGTGTGCGAGGACGCGACTGGCTGCAGCCTGGAAAGCGTCGTCGGGAGCAGAGAGCAAATCTGTCACTGCTGCGCGCGCCAACTCTTCAGGCGCGACTCCTAGCCGTTGAGCTTCAGTGGTAAGTTGCGCCGCCTGGGCCGGCGGAAGTTCGATGGCGACCTTCATGCCCCAACTGTAGCGCGCTCCCCGACGCCCGCCAAGTGGCGGATGTCCTTCACCACTCGGGCGCCAGCTATTTGCGGAACGCGCTGAACACGTAGTCCTGCGCCTTGCGCTGCGCGTGGCAGGTGGCGCACGCCGCCCGCGCCGCTGTCGTGCCAGAGCCCACCTGGCTGTCGCCCTCGAAGTGCTCGAAGCCCCAGCCGCCGGTGGCGGCATGCGTGGCGCTGTTCTTGTGCATCACGTCGAGGCTGCGGCGGCCGCGTTCGACCGTCACGCCCTTGGCGTCCTCGGCGTACACGCCTTCGTCGACGATGATCGAGCCCTCGGGGAACGCGCCGGTGCGATACCCGTCCATCGCCTTCGCGTTGGCATAGAAGTGATGGAACCCGCCGCGAGTAGCATAGTTCGGTGCCTGTGGCGACACGAGCGACGTCTTGACCACGGCCCAACTGCGATACTCGGCCGGGTAGGGCACCGCAGGTTGCTGGCGAGCCATGGGGCTGACCGCTATCAGCGGAAGCCCGAACACGGCGAGCGCCAGGCCCCAGCGGATGCGTTGGTTGTCGATCATCGGTCTCTCCTTCTATGCGTGCCGCAAACTGGCCGTCATCGCGCCGGTGCGGCGCCTGCCGGCTTCTGCCATGCCATGACCAGGAACCACGGCACGCGCCGGTATGAGGCCGCTCGCGACGCTGGCGCATCCGCGCTCGGCACGGGTTCATCGAAATCGGTGAGCACCAAGCCGACGCTCAGCAGCGCTTGCATGTAGGTGGCCATCGGACGGTGGTGGTTGACGACCCGAATGCCGCGGTAGTCGATCCACATCGGGCGTTCTTCCAGGTAGTGGTCGACGGCGTAGTGTAGCCGCTGGCCGCTCGCGTTCGTGACCCAGCCGTCCTCGCCGCCGGCCGTGTTGATGCTCGTCAGGTTGGCGATGAGCAGCGTGCCGCCCGGACGGAGGACGCGCGCCATTTCCGGAATGGCGGCGTGAACATCGGGAATGTCGATGAGCGACAGGTAGCTCACGACGAGGTCGAACGTCTCGGCGTCAAACGGCAGGCGCTCGGCCACCGATTGCACGTAGACGCCGCGCGCGTCGCGGGCGCGTGCTGCGGCCAGCAGCGCTCGAGTCGGGTCGACGCCCACCGCAGCCACGCCATGGCCCTCGAGCATGCGGCAGAAGCGACCCTCGCCACAGCCAATATCGAGCGCGTTGCGTGGAGCGCAGGCGAGGGCGCGCGGCAGCATCACCGGGTCGAGCACGTAGCGACGACCGAAGTCGCCGTGTTCGCCCATGTCGGCGATCCAGGCCGCGGCGGAGCGTTGCCAGCCGTTGTCCACGGCCGCTATCGTACTCGGCGCTGCGGTCGCGCCAGGCACCGATCGAGCGTTCGCCAGTCTTGCTGGTCAGGCCCCGAACAGTCGCGTGACCGTCCAGTAGAGCCCCACGGCGGCGATGGCGAGCAAGGCCGGCACCACGATGCGGCGGTGATACCACGCGTGATGCCGCCTGCCAGCCGCAGATTTGACGCAGATTGACACAGGCGGACTGCCCGTGCTGGCCAGCCGCCGATTTGACGCAGATTACGCAGACACGGCCCTGCTAGCTGTCGTCGCGCGATCGGCCGAGCAGGGCAGGTAATCCGACGAGGGGCACCAGCATTGCCGACTGACGATCGACCGATTGCGAGACTGTTGGGTGATTGCCAATTGGGGATTCCGTGACTCCATCGTGGGATTGACGCGCTGGGAATCAGGCTACAATTCGCGCGTGTTTCTCCGAGTCCCGCGCCGATGTCGCTAGCCCCCGGCTCCCGCATTGGCGCCTACGAAATCCTCGGCCCCCTGGGCGCAGGCGGCATGGGCGATGTCTACAAGGCGCGCGATACGCGCCTCGACCGCCTCGTCGCGATCAAGTTGCTGCCAGACGAGTTCGCCCGCGACCCTGAGCGGCTCGCCCGCTTCGAACGCGAGGCCAAGACGCTGGCGTCGCTCAACCATGCACACATCGCGCAGATCTACGGATTCGAAGAGATGGGCGCGCTCGTCATGGAACTCGTGGAAGGAGAAGACCTGAGCGTCCGATTGGCGCGCGGGCCTCTGCCGCTGGACGAGGCGTTACCCATCGCGCGGCAGATCGCCGAAGCACTCGAGGCCGCGCACGAGGCCGGCATCGTCCACCGCGATCTCAAACCGGCCAACATCAAGGTCGGAACGGACGGATCGGTGAAGGTGCTCGACTTCGGTCTCGCCAAGGCGCTGGCGCCCGCGCCAGGAGGGCGGGACTTCAGTCCCGCCGATCGTGCGGCGAATTCGCCGACCGTGATGTCGCCAGCCCTGACGATGGGCGGCGTGATCCTGGGGACGGCGGCCTACATGTCGCCCGAGCAGGCGCGCGGCCGCGCGGTCGACAAGCGCGCCGACATCTGGGCCTTCGGCGTCGTCCTCCACGAAATGCTCACCGGCATTGCGCTCTTCGCCGGCGAGTCGATCACCGACACCCTCGCTGCCGTGTTAACGCGACCGATCGATCTCGCGGTTCTCCCCTCGTCTGTGCACACACCAATTCGAACGTTGATTGGCCGTTGCCTCGAGCGCGATCCGAAACGGCGGCTTCGCGACATCGGCGAGGCGCGGCTGGCGATCGAGGATGTGCTGGCCGGACATTCCGAGACATCGACGAACGTCGTCCCCGCTGGGCGGGGCCGCTCTGGCGTGACACTTGGACTGGCCGGAGCCGTGATCGGACTGGCGATCGGTGCGGTGGTTGCCGGCCTCGTCGCGCGGGCGTACTTGACTCCGACGCCGCGCCCCGAGACACGCGTCGACATTGCCACGCCACCGACGTCGGACCCGTTTTCGTTCGCCGTGTCCCCTGATGGCCGCCAGGTCGCGTTTGTCGCGCTCGATCAGAACGCGCTGCGGGTGTGGATCCGGCGGCTCGACGCCGATCAGGCCCGCGCCCTGCCTGGCACCGACGGCGCCGCCTTCCCGTTCTGGTCACCGGACGGCACGTCGATCGGTTTCTTCGCCGGCGGCAAGCTGAAACGCCTCGAGATCGATGGGACTCGGCCAAGTGTGTTGGCCGACGCCGTATCCGCGCGAGGAGGCTCGTGGGGCCCGCAGGGCGAGATCCTCTTCGTCCCCCAAATTGGACCCGTCATGCGGGTGACCGCATCCGGCGGAGCACCGGTCGCGGTCACCCGAGTCGCGGCAGGTGACGGGCACCGCTCCCCGCACTGGCTCCCCGATGGTCGCCGGTTTCTGTATTTCATCCACACCGGCATACCCGAGCGGCGCGGTATCTACCTGGCCACACTCGACCAACCCGAGGGCGCGCGGTTGGTGGCCGCCGACTCCGGCGGGCAGTACGCGCCGTCGGGCGAGGTTGTGTACGTCAAGGATGGGATGCTCGTGTCACACGGCGTCGACCTCGAGGGAAGCAAGACGGTCGGCGAGCCCATTCCCATCGCCTCCGACATCTCTGTCGATGGGACCGTTTCGTCGCGCGGGGCGTTCGACGTTTCGGCATCGGGCCCGGTGGCGTATCGATCCGGTCTGACCAGTTTGGGGCTGGCCTGGTTGAGCCCGTCCGGTGGCGCGACCCCGGCGCTCCCGCTCCGTCTCGAGGCATCCGCGAGCCAACCCGCCCTTTCGAACGACGGACGACGCGTGCTGGTGCGACGGAACGAGCAAGGGAACGACGACCTGTGGACGATCGATTTGGTTCGCGGCGTGTCGTCGCGGGTCACGTCACACCCGTCTCAGGACGCGTTCCCGATCTGGTCGCCGGATGATCGGCAGATAGCCTTTCGATCCAACCGAGCCGGGGCGTTCGGCATCTTCACCAAGCCTGCGAACGGCGAGGCCGAGGAGCGGCAACTGCTGGCGACCGGCGAAGATCTGGCACCCGCGAGTTGGTCGCCGGATGGCCGCTGGCTGATGTACTTTTCACTTTCCAAGACCAATCGCGACTTGTGGGTGCTGCCGGTCACCGGTTCGAATGCCGGGGCTCCAGTGCCCTTCCTGCGAACCGAGTTCGACGAAGCTCTGGGACAGTTTTCGCCTGATGGGAAATGGGTGGCCTACCAGACCAACGAATCGGGCGTGCATGACATCGCCGTGCGTCCGTTTCCAGGGCCCGGTGGCGTGTGGCCGGTCTCGTCTGGCGGCGGTACGCAGCCGCGATGGAGCCGCGACGGCAAGACGCTGTACTACGCCACCTTCGACGGGCGCATCATGAGCGTTCCGGTCGGCATCCGCGGCGCTTCGGTCGAATACGGCGCGAGCCGGGCGGTTGACGGCAGCCGCTTGCCGATGTCGACCAACGTGTATCTGCATCTTTACGATGTCGGTCCGGACGGCCGACTGCTCACACTCATGCCGCCTCAAGGCGATGGCAGGCCGTCGGCGATCACGCTCGTGCTCGACCGGAAGGGGCCGAAGTAGGCCGGCCTTTCAGCGGGGTGAGCCGGGCCAGATAGGTGTAACTCTTGGTTAGGCTCTCGACCGGGTCGCCGGGCGTGAAATCCTGCTCGACGAAATAGTGCTCGACCCCGGCAGCGTGGGACGCGGCCAGGATGGCCACGAAGTTGAGTGTTCCTGAGCCGACCTCGACGAACGATTGGCGCGGCACCGACTCCACCAGCGACCTGGCCGCCTGCGTGTCCTTGTCCTTCAAGTGCACCAGCGCGATGCGACCGGCGTATCGGCGAATTGTCTCGACCGGATCCGCGCCGGTGATGGCGGCCCAGAACACATCCGACGATAGGAAACATTAGCAGGGTCTGAAGGTGACAGAACGTCCATTATCAGACCCTGGCCCGAACGGCTGGCCCTTGCACAGCCCTTGCACACGCCGATTGGCAGCCTCCCGACGCCACGCGGCAGGTGGTGGCGACCACGACACGCCCGCGCGCCGCGCCTCAGGGCACACCTCCGACGGGACCGCGCCGCGGGAACACGCGGAATGACGAGATGAGAACGGCCTGGGTGCTCCAAGCACGACAGGACGGGCTAGGCGTCTTCG
>JANORI010000909.1:0-2050 GCA_031415235.1 Acidobacteriota bacterium
TCTGTGCGGGGGGTGCTTGGCAACAGGCATTCCTACCGCGATCCAGCGGTCGCGCACCGTTTCCCTGCCTTCGAGGCGGCGAAGTGCCATCGCACCTGGTCGGGCCTGTACGAAGTGAACGAGCTCGACGGGAACCCTGTCATCGGTGCCTGGAACAGCGGCCTGCCCAACCTCTACACGGTGGCAGGCTTCTCGGGCCACGGGATGATGCATGCGCCGGCGGCCGGGCGCGGCATCGCTGAACTGATCGTCCACGGCGAATACCGTTCGATCGACCTCACGCCGATGGGCTACGAGCGGATCGAAGCCAATGCGCCGTATGCTGAGCAAGGGATCCTCTGAGAGTCGCACATGACAAAGCCCGCTTCTGCGTTGATCGTCGAGTCGCTGCGCGAGAGCATCCTCGAAGGTGTGCTCGCACCGGGGATGCAGGTGCGACAGGAACTGCTGGCCGAACAGTTCGGCGTCAGTCGGGTTCCGGTTCGCGAGGCGCTGCGGCAGCTGGAAGCCGAGGGCCTCGTCTACTCCGAGCTGCACAAGGGCGCCTTCGTGGCCTCGCGCAGCCTTGACGAGGTCGTCGAGATGCTCGACATCCGCATCGGGCTCGAAGTCAGGGCCCTCCAGCTCGCGCTTCCGAACTTCACGAAGCAGACCATCCAGGAAGCCAAAGCGATTCTCAAGAAGTACGACGGCAGCGAGACGCCCCAAGAGTGGCGTGACCTCAACCTGCAGTTCCACCTCTGCCTCTACCAGCCCGCCAACCGGCCGCGCCTGCTCAAGATGATCGAGGACGTCGTGCTCGGCACGCACCGCTTCCTTCGGACCTACATCTCCGCCACGGTGGGCCGTGAGGATCCTCAGGCTGAGCACTATCAGCTCCTCGAGCTGTGCGCTGCGAAGAACGCTTCGGCAGCCCTGCGCACGCTCGCGAGCCACATCGAGCACACCAAGACGGCCCTGCTTCGCAAAGCTCGCTGAACGGCCGAGAGGGCGAAGGGAGCTGTGCAGGAAGACGCACTCCGGCAACCCCAAGGCGTCAAGCAATGTTCTCTCTTCGTAAGCAGAATGACTCAGGGCGCAGCAAACGCTCCGGCCCTCTGCACCGCAACGAACCCGGACTATCAAGCATGGGACAACTCGACATCTTCCGACAGCTTCACCACGTTTGCGTCATCGTGCGGAACCTCGACTCCGCCGTGGCGTACTACGAGTCCCTGGGTGTCGGTCCTTGGCACGACTACCCGTCGTTGGAGCCTTACGAACTCGAGGTCAAGGACCCGAAGGGATATCTGAATCTTCGTTATCGGTACGCGAACCTGGACAACTTCCAGCTCCAGCTCTGCGAGCCGGGCGAGGGCGACACGCCGCAACGACGATTCCTCGAGGAACGAGGGGAGGGAGTGTTCCACCTCGGTTTCGCGGTGGACGACCTCGATGCTGCCGATCGGCAAGGTGTGAGCCTGGGGCTCGGTGTCATCTCCCGTGGCCGCATGCCGGATCGCACCGGATTCACCTACTTCGACACAGCGCAACGCGGCGCGGCGGTGACGCTGGAGGTGCGACGAAGCAATCTGTGCTGAGCAGACAGACGCGCGACTGAGCTAAACGCGCTTGTTGGCGCGGATCTCGAGGGTCACGCCGGCGCCATGCTCGCGAGTCTCGAAGTAGGTGAATCCGCCACTGCCGTCCGGGCCGCGGCCACGCATCCAGGGGCTCAAGCCGAGCGCGGCCGCGTCCGACTCGGCGGTGTCCAGATCGGGCACGTTGAAGCCAAGGTGGAACACGCCTTCGCCGTGCGCATCAAGAAACGTCCGCTGCGCGCTGGCACCCTCGTCTGGCTGACAGAGCTGGAGCTGGACGTTGTCCAGCTTGCAAAAGCGGAAGCGCAACCTCATGAACGCATCGACATCGGGAACCTTCAGGTCGCGACGAAAGGCCTCGAGGGACGGAAAGTCCTGCCATGGACCGACACCCAGGGACTCGTAGTACGCCACGGCGGCATCGATGTCGCGGACCACGATGCAGACGTGGTGAAGAACGCGGAAGGGAG
>JANORI010000910.1:0-2612 GCA_031415235.1 Acidobacteriota bacterium
GTTTGCCTGGTCGGCAGAATGGTCGAGCCCGAGTCGAACCAGAACTGGTTGTAGCTGCCGATGTCGCCCGCGGTCAGGGCCTGCTGTCTCGCCGCTGGCGCGTCGGCCACGGCCTGGCGCCCGGATGCCTTGGCCTCGAGCGCGGCCGCTTCGTCCTCGGTGAGAAACGCGCGGCCGGCCGTGGCGCGCGGCCGCTCGAGCGGGGTCAGCGTGGCGTTGGTCCAGATGCCCTGCAAATCGGGCCGGCCATCCGGCGTACGAGGCACGGCCCACGGCCGGCTGGTCCCGGCCTTCGCCGCGGGCTGCGCCCCTAGTGACGCACGCCGTTCCCGCCGGTGTGGTCGGGATGATGGTGGCTGTTGATGAGGACGTCGATCTGGCGCGGGCTGCGCTCTTTCAGTCCGCTCAGCAGGTTGGGCGCCGTGTCGGCAAACTGGCTGTCCACCACCAGCAGGCCGTCGCGGCTCACCAGCCATCCGATCGTGCCGCCCCGCTGGTTGAAGATCCCGACGTTGCGGCGGAGCGGCGTGAACACCGCGGGCGCAGGCGGCGCAGCCGGCGCGGCTGTCGCTGCCGGTGGTTGCGCGCCGACGCCGGCGGGCAGTGCTCCGGCCATCGTGGCGAGCGCCGAGGCTTCCATGAAGGTGCGCCGGTTCCAGCTCATGCCGTCCTCCCGTTGCGATCAGGAGCTACTTCGGGTACCAGTCCGCCAGCCGGACCTCGATGCGGTCGCGGGTCAGCGCCGTCGCCAGCTCCTGCAAGCCACGGGTCGTCGGCGTCGGCCGCGGGCCCTTGGCCACGGCGCGTACCCACTCCTGGTCGTAGTGATACGGGTAGACCACCTTGGGGGCGATCGCGCGAATGCACTCGATCGCCGCCGCCGGCTCCATGCGCGCCAGCGGCAGGTTGAGCGGGAAGAACGCAATGGCCACGTTCTTCACCGCGCGCACTTCGGGCACGCACTCGGTCACGCCCACGATGTACACGCGCTGACCACCGAGTGTGATGACGTAGCCGTTCGCCTCGCCCTTGGGGTGATACGGCTCGCCTGGCGTGAGGTCGTAGGATCCGATCGCCTCGACGCGCACGCCGGCCACGTCTCTCGTGTCGCCGTTGGCCATGACGATGCCGTCGGGCACCTGCGCCTTCCCGTTACCGGCAATGACCACCGGTGCGCCAGGCTTCCTGAGGCGCGCGATGGCCTTCACGTCGAGGTGATGGCCGACATCGTCGGTCACCAGAATGAGGTCCGCTGGCTTGGCCCGCGACAGGTCGGCCAGGCTCCACGGATCGACCTGAATGACTGTCCCCGCGTGTTCGAGCTGCACGCTGGAGTGGATGAAGGTCGTGATCGTGATGTCGCCGCCGGCGGCCGGAAACGTGTCCGACACGGCCAGCACGGGCACCGCCCCCACGACGGCGAGCAGCGCCACGCGCGCCAGACGCGTCATGGCAGCGGATAGGCGACCAGCTCGCCCGGTCTGGTGGAACGGCTCGACGCCACGACGATGTCTTGCTTGCCGCCGAGCAGGTAGGTCATCAGCGCTGTGGCCTCGGCGCGTCGGTCGTGCCAATACGGCGCTGCGCCTTGCGCGTGGCCAGTTCCTCGCGGTACTGCTCGTCGGTCAGGAACGCCACGTCGGTCCAGCCGTGGCCCATCTCGTCCATCGTGCGGCTGCCCCAGCCGATCCACGCCGTGGGGTCGGGGTTGTGCTTGTTGTTGGTCGTGTTGTCGTGCCACGACGTCGTATGCAGAATGGTGCCCGCTGGAAACAGGTGCGGCGTCTTGTATTTGTAGGTGATTTGCCAGTTCTGTTCGTACCGGGTGGCATCCGTCAGCACTTCGCGCCGACCGTCGGGGTGAATCGCCTCGAGCGTCATGCGCGAGCCTCGGAAGTGCATGTGCGGCTGGAAGCTCACGATCAGCGCAGGCTTCGGCAGCGGCCAGAACCGTTCGTGCTGCGCCACGGTATTGGGCGGAATGCTCAGGAACGCCGCCGCGTGCAGTGGGTTCTCTTCCACCAGCGCGCCGGTGGGCATCGACGGCTCGTCGATCGACAGCGTGTGGCCCGCGCGCAGCAGCAGGTCTTCGATGCGTTCGCGATTGAGCACCCAGTCGTTGCCCACGCCGGTGCGGATGCGGTGCGACGTGACGAGCACCTTGGGCACGACGCCCTTGGGGTAGAACTTGATGCCCACCCGCTGGCGGTCGTGCACGACCTCGCCGTAGGGGTGATAGTGCGACTCGAAGCGGAATATCGACCCCTTCTTCAGGATCTTGGCCGTTCCGTCGGGGAAGATGTCGGCGTCGTTGCCCGCGCCGTATTCGATGAGGTCCATCGAATTGCCCACGTTCGACCCCATGCGCAGCGGCAGGCCGTTCAGGTCGGTGTCGTCGGGCATGTCGACGTAGACGTGCGAGTGGTGCACGGCGCGCGTCGCATCAGGAATGATCTGCACCCACTTCACGTAGCGGTCTTCGGTGAGACCCGGGTCGACGTCTTCTTCCGGGATGAAGTCGGGGCCCTCGGCCGGAATCGTGAAGCCCTTCGCCATGCGGACAATCAAGTCGGGTTCGCCGTAGGTCCACTCCGCGCTCGAGTCAAAGGTCC
>JANORI010000911.1:0-2666 GCA_031415235.1 Acidobacteriota bacterium
CACGCTCGTGCCCGGCGCGCAGCGCGCCACGGAGCGCTACGTCGTGGGCAACGGCGGCACGCTGGCCAACGTCTTCGTCTACGTGAAGGCCGGACTGGACGGTCGCAGCTTCCCCGTGCCAGCCTCACCCGTGGTGCTCGATCAGCAGCAGTGCTGGTACACGCCGAGAGTCGTGGGCGTGCGCGTGGGGCAGCCCTTCCAGGTGCTCAACTCCGACCCGCTGCTGCACAACGTGCGCGCGGCCTCGGAGGTGAACGAGCCGTTCAACCAGGGGCAGCCCGTGCGCGGCGTGCGCTACAGCCACACGTTCTCGACCGAAGAAGTCATGGTGCCGTTCAAGTGCGACGTGCACGCCTGGATGGACGCGTGGGTCGGCGTCGTGAACCATCCCTACTTCGCAGTCACGGGCATCGACGGCGCGTTCTCGCTGCCGAATCTGCCCACCGGGAGCTACACCGTCGAGGCGTGGCATGAAGCCGCCGGCACGATGACCGGCACCGCCACCGTCACACCGCGCGGTACGGCAACCCTGACGTTGACTCTCGCGGTGCCTGTCGCATGAGCACGGGTGCCGATCACGCCTCGGAGGCACGCGGCCTCGCACCGGCGTTGGGCGTCGCGGCCGTGCGCACACCACCAGTGTGGGCCGACTACCTGCAGCTCACGAAGCCGCGCCTGAACCTGCTCGTGGTGCTGACGACACTGGCCGGCTACTACCTCGGGATGGACGACCAGTCGTTGCTGGTCACGCTCGTGCACACGGTCGTGGGGACCACGCTCGTGGCCGGCGGCGCATCGGTGTTGAATCAGCTCTGGGAGAAAGACACCGATCGGCTGATGCGGCGCACGCGCACACGCCCGCTGCCCTCAGCGCGGCTGCAGCCGCAGCCGGCGCTGTGGTTCGGCCTCGCGCTCGTGGCGCTGGGTCTGGCGCAGCTCTGGGCCTTCGCCAATCCCTTGGCCGCAGGCGTGGCCCTCGCGACGGTGTTGAGCTACGTCGTCGTCTATACGCCGCTCAAGCTCGTCTCATCGCTCTCGACGATCGTCGGCGCGGTACCGGGCGCGTTGCCGCCGCTCATTGGCTGGGCCGCGGCCACCGGCACCCTCTCGCTGGGCGGCTGGGTGCTCGTCGGCATCGTGTTCCTGTGGCAGATGCCGCACTTCCTGGCGATCGCGTGGATGCACCGCGACGACTACGCCAGCGCCGGCATGCCACTGTTGCCCGTGATCGAGCCCGACGGCCGGAGCACTGGCCGTCAGGCCGTGCTCTATGCGGCAGCCACGATCCCGGTCAGCTTGCTGCCCACGCTCATCGGTCTGGCGGGCCCGCGCTACCTGGTCGCGGCCCTCGTCCTGGGCATCGTGGTGTTGTGGCTGGCGTTCAGCTTCGCAACGACACGTACGCATGCCACGGCGCGCCGGCTGTTCTTCGCCACGATCATCTACCTGCCGCTCCTGTGGGGCACGCTCGTGGCCGATCACGCCGCGCTGAACTAGCCGCGGCGGCGGTCCCGGTGGCGAGGGACTGTGGTATTTCCTGACGGCGAAGTCTGAGCACCGCGAGCACTGGCGGTCCTCCGTGAGGGCGCGTGAGGCGGCGTGGCGCCTCCGTGAGGCGAAGTCCGAGCCCCGCACGCCATGCCGGTCCCCCATCTGACAGGGTTGTTGCGTCGCACGTCGCGTCAGCCCGGCAGTGCGGAGCGAAGCTGAGGCGAGGGGAGATGCCGCGTCGCCGCACCTGCAGCGTCTGTGTGTCCTCGCTGGTGCGAGCGGGTGGGTTGCGGCGCTCAGGGATACAGCAGATGCTTCGCGCGCAGACGCCGCCAGTTGGCCTCGGCACCGGCCCATGAGGCCGCAATCGCCGCGGGGTCTTCTCCGGCCTTGGCGCGAGCGAGCACGGCCGCTGAGCCCACGAGTCGACCGGTCGTCTTCGGATCGAATCGGTCGCCGTGTAGCCGCCACAGCGCCGACGCCACCTCGAGGCCCAGGCGTACGGGCTGCAGCAACTCCCGATTCGTCACGACGAAGAACACGCCCTGGCAGGCCTGATCCGCATACACGCTCGACGCGGGCGTGAACTGAACGGGATAGACACGGATGCCTGGCAGCGCCCGCGCGTTCAGTGCGGCCGCCAGACGCGGGCCGTCGATCCACGGAGCGCCGATCTGCTCGAACGGCTGGTCGGTGCCGCGACCCACCGACACGTTGGCGTACTCGATGGCGCCAATGCCGGGATAGAGAGCAGCCTGCGTGAGGTTACGCATGTTCGGCGAGGGATTCACCCAGGTCAGTCCCGTGTGGTCGAACCATTGATCGCGTCGCCAGCCCTCGGCCCGGACCACCGTGAGGTCGGCGCCGATCCCCTTCTCCGCGTTGAACAGATGCGCCAGTTCGCCGAGTGTCATGCCGTGACGGATCGGCATCGGCAGGTAGGCGGTGAAGCCGATCGCCTCCGCGTCGGGCAGCGGCCCCTCAATCTGCCAGCCGTCTACCGGGTTCGGCCGATCGAGCACGACGACCTTGATCTTCAACTTCGCGGCTTCTTCCATCACGTAGCCGAGCGTGGCGGGATAGGTGTAGAAGCGGGCGCCGATGTCCTGCAGGTCGAGCACCAGTGTGTCGAGCCCCTCGAGCATCGCGGCGGTGGGCCGGCGCGTGGCGCCGTA
>JANORI010000912.1:0-1839 GCA_031415235.1 Acidobacteriota bacterium
CGAACCGTCTCCGCCAGTATGGGATGCCGCTCAGCACCGTCGTGTCGGCGGTGCGCGAGAGCAACCTGAACGTGGGCGGCAACGTCTTGGAGTCGAACGGCGCCTGGCTGATCGTGCGTGGTGTTGGGCTGATTCGATCGATCGAAGACGTCAGGCGGATCGTGATCGGGGCCTCGGACGGCACACCTATCTACGTCGAACAGGTGGCCGCCGTTCACCTGGGCGACGCGTTTCGCGTGGCGTCGCTGGTGAAGGGCTCGAAGGAAGCGGTCGGTGGTGTCGTCGTCGCTCGCACGGGCGTGAACACCAAGAATGTCATCGATGCCGTCAAGGCGAGGATCGCGCAGATTCAGCCGGGGCTTCCGGACGGCGTCAGCATCGTGCCGTTCTACGACCGCTCGACGCTGATCGAGCAGGCGGCAGACACGCTCCGGCGGGCGCTGCTCGAAGAGATTGCCCTGGTCACGCTGGCGCACGTCGTGTTCCTCATGCACTTTCGCTCGATCCTCATCGTGACCATCCCATTGCCGCTGGCCGTGCTCACCTCGTTCCTCGGCATGTATTACGCCGGCATCTCGTCGAACATCATGAGTCTGGCGGGCATCGCCATCGCCATTGGCGTGCTGGTCGATGCCGGCATCGTCGTCACCGAGAACGCGTTCCGGTTCATGGAACAGCGCGGCGTCGACCCGCGCGATCGACGTGCGGTGTGGGAGACGGTGCAGGACTCGACGCGGCTCGTCGGTCGACCTGTGTTCTTCTCGATGGCCATCATCCTGCTGGCCTTCATCCCGGTCTTCGCGCTCACCGGGCAGGAAGGCAAGTTGTTCCACCCGTTGGCGTTCACGAAAACCTTTGCGGTGCTCGCCGCCACCGTCGTGGCGGTCACGCTCGTCCCGGTGCTGTGCAGTCTGCTGCTCGGGGGGAAGGTGCATCGGGAAGAAGACAACCCGGTCATGCGTGGCCTGCGGCGGCTGTATCGACCAGCCCTGGAAGCGGCCCTCCGGCATCGCCTCGTCACGATCGGCACGGCGGCGCTGCTCTTCGTGGGCGCGCTCGTCGTCGCGCGCGGGATCGGCAGCGAGTTCATGCCGCCGCTCAACGAGGGCGACCTGATGTTCATGCCCATCGCGGATCCGAGTATTTCGCTCGAAGAGAACACGAAGAACGCGGCCAGGCAGAACGAGATCCTCGAGTCGTTTCCCGAGGTGGCGTACGCGGTGGCCAAAGTCGCCCGCGCCGACACCTCCACTGACCCCGCGCCGCTCAACATGACGGAGACCGTCGTGCATCTCAGGCCGCGAGCAGAGTGGCGTCGCGGGATGACGGTCGACCGGCTGCGCGCGGAAATGAGCCGCGCCACGCAACTGCCTGGGGTGTCGCCCATCTGGACCATGCCGATCGTCAACCGCATCGACATGCTGACGACCGGCATCCGCTCGGAGGTGGGCGTGAAGATCTTCGGCACCGATCTCACGCAGCTCGAGACCCTGGCCCGCCAGGTGGCCGAGGCGGTGCGCACCGTGCCAGGCGCGAGCAACGTCTACGCCGAACAGGTCACGAGTGGCCAGTATCTGAATATCGAGGTGGATCGGGCGGCCGCCGCGCGCTACGGCATTGGCGTGGGCGCCGTGCAGCAGGTGATCGAGACGGCCGTCGGCGAGACGATTCTCACCACCACGATCGAGGGACGGTCGCGGTTTCCGGTCCGCGTGCGCTACCGGCCCGAAGATCGCGCCGACCCGCACGCGCTCGGCCAGGTGCTCGTGGCGGCGCCGGGCGGCGCGCTGATCCCGCTCGCACACCTCGCGCGCATCGAGCACGCGCGCGGCCCCGCCA
>JANORI010000913.1:0-5746 GCA_031415235.1 Acidobacteriota bacterium
GTTCCAGATCGCTTGTCTGTGTTGAAGAATCGGTACCCTCACCAGATTAGAGCGATTGAGACAGGGCTTCTCGAATCGCAATCCGCATTCCTGAAGCAGTTTGAGCTTGTCGGAGAAGTCGTGGGCCAATCAACCCGGTCCCAGTTCTTTCTGGGCGCAGAGCCTACTTGGCACGACATCAGCAGTGGGGCAGACGCGGAGCGACAGGTCTATGGGTTGATGCGCATTGCCATCGCCAGCGCCGCCGGCGGCGTACGTGCGGTAGCCCTCGTAGGCCAAGCTGGTTCCGGCAAGAGTACAGCGTTGCGTAGACTCGCTCTTGAGGCAGCGAGAGCAGGCGCGACAGTATATTTCCTGAAAGCAGCCGAAAAGATCGACACCAAAGAGGCCATCGCGGCTCTGAGCTCAGCGGGCACCCGCCAGATTGTGATCTTCGTTGATGACGCGGCACTACATGCCGGGTCACTGCAATTGATCTCCGGTTCGCTAGGTCAAGAGTCCAATGTCACCTTCGTGATGGGCGAACGCCCTCACGTTCTCAACCCCCGGCTGAGTGCCCTACAGCACCTCAAGCCTGTGTTGGTCGAAAATCCTCCGCTCAATGGCGAAGAATGCGCGCAGATCCTTGCGAAACTTGAGCAGTTCGGGTACCTCGGAAAACTGAAGGGGCGCCCACATTCTGAACAGTTGCGAGAGTTTCTCGGCCGGTCGCGCAAGCAGTTGCTCGTGGCGATGAAAGAAGCGACGTCAGGTAGGGGGTTTGACGCAATCATCGCTCACGAGTTTTTTCAGCTAGCAAGTGAGCGCGCACGTCTAGCCTATACCGTCGCGTGCTTGGCTTATGATTGCGGCGCTCCTGTCCGGATTCGTCATCTCTTGGCCGTGGTCGGCGGAACAGACATCGAGGCAGCGACGGTCATCCGCAAAGAGCTTGACGGCGTGCTGGTACCTTGGAAAGACAGCTCTACGCTTGTCTCTCCGAGGCATCGAGTGATCGCTCATCAAGTGGCATCAGAGACATCACCGCTTGACGTGCGTCGAGCCGCATTGGTGAGCTACTTGGGTAACATCTCATCGGAAGTCACGCCTGATTCGATCACACGTCGCACCCCGGAGTACATCGGCTACCGGGGCTTAATTAATTTCGATGGGATGTTGTCTTTGTTTGGTGAGAATCCAGAACTTATTCGAGGATTCTACGAAGAAATGAGAGCCTTCTACAGCGAGGATTTCTTGTTCTGGCTTCAGTATGGCAAGGCCGAACTGCATTTCGAAGATTATGAGGTCGCCGAGAACTACTTGAACCAGTCGCTCGGAATGCGTGCTGGCGCAGGCGGGAACTTTCAGGCCGAACATCATCTTGGGGTCTTACACCTGAAGAAAAGTTGTACGCGTTCCAGCGCGGAGCTTGCTCGGCAAGATGCCGAGCGCGGAGAGCAAATTCTTAGGGCGCAGATCGCTCAGCGGGGTAGGAATGAGGCTTACGCTTGTGCTGCGCTTGTTACTCACAAACTCCGGGTAATTAGGAAATGGGGAGGGCCTCGTGTTGCGTCTGAGCTTGAGAGTTTGCAAGAGCTTGCTCGCTCGACAGCAAGAAGGCATCCATTTGATGCGTTTCTCCAAGACGCAGTTGTCGAGATTTCCCGCGCTTAGGCAGTGTAAATAAATAAACATAGCAACTTGGCGAGCGGGTTGCTATGCTGCGCAACGATGGGCATGCTCGCCGACCTGACAGCGAAGTTCGACGCGGTCTGGCCGCTGTTGGACGAACGCACGCGGCGCGTGCTGGCGGCGAGTGAAGCGCTGGCGTTGGGGTATGGGGGCGTCAGTCTCGTCCATCGCGCGTGTGGGTTGTCGCGGAACGCGATCGCTCGCGGGATCGACGAGATCGCCGAGGGGCCGATCGGCGACCCGGGACGCGCGCGCCGCCCCGGTGCCGGACGCAAGCGGCTGACGGAGGGCGACCCCCGGCTGCTCGCGACGTTGGAGCGGCTGGTCGAGGATCAGACGCGGGGCGATCCGGAATCGCCGCTCCGGTGGACGTGCAAGAGCACGCGGACCCTGGCGCAGGCTTTAAGCCAGCGGCGCCATCCGATCAGCCACACGAAGGTCGCGCAACTCCTGCACGCGCTCGACTACAGCCTCCAGAGCAACCGGAAGACCGAAGAGGGCCGCGATCATCCTGACCGCGACGCGCAGTTTCGGCACATCAACACCACCGTCAAGCGGTGTCTCGTGCAGGGCTGGCCGGTGATCTCGGTCGACACGAAGAAGAAGGAACTCCTCGGGAACTTCGCGAATCCGGGCCAGCAATGGCGACCGGTCAAACAGCCGCGCCGCGTCCGCACGTACGACTTTCCCACCCCCGACGTGCCGCGGGCCTATCCGTATGGGGTGTACGACATCGGGCGCAACACCGGGTTTGTCAGCGTCGGGACCGATCACGACACCGGCGCGTTTGCCGTGGCGTCGATTCGTGGCTGGTGGCGCGCCGAGGGCCGTCGGCTCTACCCGCACGCGGCCCGGATCCTCATCACGGCCGATGGCGGCGGGAGCAATGGGTGGCGGCTGCGGCTGTGGAAACTCGCGCTGCAGACCTTCGCCGATGAGATCGGCCTCCCCGTCTCGGTGTGTCATTTCCCGCCCGGGACCAGCAAGTGGAACAAGATCGAGCACCGTCTCTTTTCGTTCATCTCGTCGAACTGGCGGGGCGAACCGCTCCGAGACTACGAGACCGTCGTCAAACTCATCGCGAAGACGACCACCGCAACCGGCCTCACGGTCACGTGCCGGCTGGATCGCCGGAAGTATCCCACCGGGCGACGGGTCACGAAGGCGGAAATGCAGGGACTCCATCTCCTGCCGGACCGCTTTCACGGCGAATGGAACTACAGCATCAGCCCACGACTGGAAGCACCTTGAGTTGCTATGTTTATTTATTTACACCGCCTAACCTCCACCCGCGCCACGGCCCGGTTCCCGGCCTCCGGCCCGTTATCGTCCGTCACTGGTTGACAGATCCTGTCTCCGGCTGGGCCAACCTGCATCTGCTCTTCTGGCTGTCGATCGTGCCCTTTGTGACGGGCTGGATGGGCGAGAACCACTTTGCCCCGGCGCCCACAGCCGCCTACGGCATCGTGTTGTTGATGGCGGCCATCGCCTACGTGATCCTGCAGCGCGTGATCATCCGATCGCAGGGCGAGGGTTCGCTGCTGAAGAAGGCCGTGAAAGGCGACTGGAAGGCATCGCCGTGGCGCCGTCGGTTCCGTGGCTGGCCGGACTGCTCTCTTCACTCGTGGCCGTGATCTGGCTGGTGCCCGATCGCCGCATCGAACGCGTGCTGCATCACGACTAGCCGGCGGCCCCCAGCCGCGAGTACGATGGCCCTATGTCGATCGCGCAGAACCTGCGAGACATCCTGTACGGCGTCGCCTACGGCCGCTACGAGCGCGAGCTGAAGCAGCAGGCCGCCGAACTGAACGACTACTTCCTCTTGCTCTGCTACATGGAAGTCGTCGGGTTGCCCAATCCGGCGGCGTTCTACCTGCTCGAGGTGTATCCGCACCTGCTCGACCAGTTTCACCTGTGGCACCGCCGCATGGGCATGGACCGCTCGCCGCTCGGCAGCCTGCCGTGCTGCTGACCATGCACGGACTGCTCGATCGCGAGGTCCTCTTCTTCGGCGGCAAGGGCGGAGTCGGCAAAACCACCTGCGCCGCAGCCATGGCGCTGGCCGCGAGCCGCCTCGGCCGGCAGGTGTTGCTCGTGTCGACCGACCCGGCGCATTCCACCTCCGACATCTTCGAGCGGCCGATCGGGCCCGACCCGGTGGAACTGCAGGCGGGGCTCTGGGGGCTCGAGATCGATGCCGCTACCGAGTCGGCGCGCTACGTGCGCGAGGTGAAAGACCGGGTGCGCGAACTGTTCGGGCACAACATCCTGAAGGAAGCGCACAAGCAGATCGATCTGGCGGCCAGCATGCCGGGCGCCGAGGAAGTCGCGCTCTTCGACCGCATGGGCGCGCTCATCCGGGGCGAAGACACGCGATTCGACCTGGTGATCTTCGACACCGCGCCCACCGGCCACACGCTGCGTCTGATCCGTATGCCCGAGCTGATGGAGGCGTGGATTCGTGCGCTCACACGCTCGCGCCGCGCGATGCTCGGCGTGGAGGGCGACGACCAGGACGATCCGATCCTGGTGTCGTTGCGGGACCGCTTCGAACGCCTGCAGGCGCTGCGGGCGCGGCTCATCGGCGGCCGCACGACGGCGTTCGTGCTGGTGCTCATCCCCGAGCGTCTGCCCATCGAGGAAACGTCACGCGCCCTGGCGCAGCTTGACGAGACCGGCGTGAAGATCGGCGGCCTGGTGGTGAACCGCGTGCTGCCCGAGCACACGACCGACGCCTTCCTGACCGAACGTCGCGCGCAGGAGCGCGTCTATCTGGATGAAATCGCCACGCGCTTTGGCGACCGGCCGCGCGTGTATCTGCCCCAGTTCCCCCGAGATGTATACGGCCTGGCGAGCCTCGGTCCGATCGCCGACGCGCTGGCCGCCGCCACAGGAGACTCCCGATGACGATTACCCAGCCAACACCCGGCGACTACGCCCCGTACTACCAGAAGTATCTCGATGCCGCCTCGACGGTCGACAACGCCCTCGCCCTGCTGGCACAGCAGAGCGACGTGCTGGCGTTCATGGCGACCTGGCCCGAGGATCAGGCCGGCCATCGGTATGCGGAAGGCAAGTGGACCGTCACGCAGGTGATTGGCCACATGAGTGATACCGAGCGCGTGTTCGCCTACCGGCTGCTGCGCATCGCGCGCGGCGACGCCACGCCGCTGGCGAGTTTCGACGAGAACGCGTTTCAACTCGAGGCGGGATTCGAGGGACGCACGGTGGCGAGCGTCGTCGCCGAATTACGCGCCGTGCGGCAGGCGTCGCTGGCGCTCATTCGCTCGCTCGACGCGCCGGCACTGGACCGCGCCGGCACCGCCAGTGACCAGCGGGTCACCGCGCGGGCGCTTGCGTGGCTCATCGCCGGACACTTCGCGCATCACACGGCGATTCTGAAGGAACGCTACGGCCTGTAGCGCCCCGAGAAACGCCCGGCCCGGGTGCGCCGGCCTACGCGTCGGCCGTCTTGGCGGCCTTGGCCGTTTTCGCGGACTTGGCGGACTTGGCCTTGCGCTTGGTGCCGGCCCCCTTCGCCTTGGCGGGCGAGAGCGCGCTCGGGATGAGATCGAACGCGGGATCGGACTGGACGCTCGAGCGCGTCAGGTGCTCGATGGTCGATTGCACCTTGCGGAGCGGACCCTGTTCGGTGTCCTCGAGCGAGGGGAAGTGCACGAACGCGTAGGGCGCCGCCACGTCGACGACCTTGCCGCGCTGCCAAACCGTGTGGTCCACAAGCGTGCCGATATCTTTTGCGCTCAAAATCATCGGTCTAGTGTACGTCGGATTGCCTGCGCCGGATGCACACGGTTTGGGCACCCGCCCTCACGCCCTGCGCGACCGTGCCAGGGCAGTCGCGGTGCTGCGGTAGTCTTGTGGCTTCCGCCCGCCAACGAACTGGAGATTTCCCGTGACGCGCACTGCCCGGCACCCGCTCGAGGTCTGGAAATTCGGTGGAGCCGCCCTGGCAGACGGCAAAGCCATCGACCGGGCCGGCCAGAAGATTGCCGCCCATCCGGGACCGCTCGTGGTCGTGGCCTCGGCGCTCGGCGGCGTCACCGATCTGCTGCTC